>NC_014393.1:3714509-4024052 GCF_000145275.1 Clostridium cellulovorans 743B | reverse complement strand
CAGATATTCTTGAAGTTGTTAGGGCAGCAGCTGAAGCAGTGATTGTATTATTAAACATATGAATTGGAAGTTGAACAAATTGAAGCGTCAGCAGTAAGCATAGTGTTAAGATAAAAGACGTGAGTTTTTTTACTTTATTACTCATTATTATTCGATATAAAAAATTATATCTTTCCCCCCTTTTTTAAATTTTTAACGTACATTTTAGTAATAAATCTCCATAAAACGTTTTCCTAAAGTGTCAAGCGTCTATATTCACCCCCTAATATAGAATGATTTAAGTTTACAAATATGTAAATTAATTTAGAAATAAGTTAAATTTAGAAAAATGTAAACTATTTTATAATTATACATCTTAAAAGATATAATGTAAATATATGCAACTGAAGGTGTATCTAGAAATGGACGTATATTTATTATTAGTTAGAGGATCGAGAGTATAAGGATGGTTTGATTAGGGTTATTTTATATGTAAAAACATCGCATTATAGGTAAGAGAATAAAGTTAATAATAGAATTTTACAGAATATGTTACAATTAAAGGAACAGGAATCGGCGGGCGTAGAATTTTTAAGTACAAGGTAAATATCAATTTGTTTGTTACTTAATTGTAACAGAATGAGGAGGATAATTAATGATTCAATCATTGGTGCATATTGCTTTAGTAGTAAAAGACTATGATGAAGCAATCGAATTTTATACAAAAAAACTTCATTTTGAATTAATAGAAGATACATATCAGCCGGAGCAAGAAAAGAGATGGGTAGTAGTGTCTCCACCAAGTTCAAATGGGACAACAATATTACTTGCAAAGTCTTCTAATGTAAAGCAAGAGGATTTCATAGGAAATCAAGCGGGAGGAAGAGTTTTTCTTTTTCTAGGAACTGATGATTTTTGGCGTGATTATAATGAAATGAAAAAAATAGGAATAGAGTTTGTTAGGGAACCTAAAAGTCAGGACTATGGAACTGTTGCAGTGTTTAAAGATTTATACGGGAACTTGTGGGACTTAGTTGAATTCAACAAAGAACATCCGATGTTTAAAAGAGTTAAATAAAGGGTAAATATAATTCGGATTATTGGAGGAGCAAAAAAGGAAAAATTAAAAGAACATTTTTATTCACTTAAGATAAGAAGATAATGATGTTAAATTGCTGATAGGAAGATGTATATGAAAGATATTTATAATATTGGAGAATTGGTTAAGGAATTAAATATAAATAAAGAGACTATAAGGTATTATGAAAAAATTGGGTTGCTTTCTGAACCTAAAAAAGATGAGAATGGATATAGAATTTATTCAAAAAAAGATATAGAAATAATTAGGTTTATTCTTATAGTTAAGAATCTTGGTTTCTCATTAAGGGAAATAAGCATATTGATGCATGACGAGATATTATGTGGAAATATTGAAGATATTAAAAAAATTGTTGAAAGTAAAATAAATGAAGTAAATGAGAAGATAAATAATCTAGAGGAAACTAAAAAGTTACTTGAAAAAGTCAAAGGAACTATATTATCAAAGAATATAGAAGGGTGCGAGGATATAGAAATTTATTTGAAAAAATAGAACTTGACTGTGTACTATAGTACTTAGCCTATAATACCATTAGAAATCAAAATATCAATTTTAGAAAAAGCAATTTTGAAAATGAAACAAAGTAAAAATTACTTGGAGATATTGATAAAAGGAGAAGTTTTATGGTCATAGATAAGGATACAATATTATATTTTTCAGGAAAATGAAGATACTTATGTTTTTGCAATAGCAACTCATGGAGGAGCTTCTGCTGAAGTATTAATTAAATTGAGAAAAATATTACAGAGCAAAGATAGAGTATTAAATTCTGGTTTTTTAATTAACATGCCAGGAAACAATATTTTTGCATATGGGGCAAGTTCTATTGAAAAACAAAACAAGATTTTTGAGAGAGAAAAGAACAAAGTAGGTAAGATAGCTGCAATAATTAGAGAAAGAAAAAATTACAAATGCGAATTCAGTAAACTAGTAATTGATATATTAATTGATAGAGTTTTTATTAAGGCAACAGACAAGATAGTGAAAAATCTTCATTTAAGCGATAAAGATTTTTGGATTAATGATAATTGCAATGGTTGTAAGTTATGTGAAAAGATTTGTCCTGTAAAAAACATACGATCTAATACTGACAAACCAGTATGGAAGCATAATTGTGAGCAATGTACAGCCTGTATTCAATATTGTCCTAGACAAGCCATTCAATGGGGGAAGAAAACTTCAAAAAGAAAGTCATATAGAAATCCTAATAGTAATATCAATGAGCTGTTATGATGAATAAATCAGCATAGCTAGAATTATACTATGAGATATATTAAACAGTATAAGAAAGGGTATGCAATATGGGGAGCAAAATAATATATAATCTCGCAAAGACTAATGAAGTAAACCATTAGGATGACTTAAAACATACTATACCTGAAGTGAATCAAATATATATTAATTTAAGCCAGCTTCAGCGTAACTTTAATATCCTTCGCAGTCTAATTAAACCCAATACAAAGTTTATGATAGTTTTAAAGGGAGATGCTTGTGGACATGGAATGATACCTATTGCAAATGAACTTATAAATTATAACTCTGATGCTTTGGGAGTTGTTCGATTAAGTGAAGCTCTTACTTTAAGAAAAGCTGGCATTAAAATTCCTATTATGATAATTTCACCAATTATGCCCTCGCAAACCTCGTGGATTATTACTCATGATATTACTCCCATGGTAGATAATGAAGAAATTATAAAGGCTTTAGATAAATGTGCAGCTGAAAAAAATGAAATAGTTAGCCTGAAAGGGTTCCCAGGAGATATTTTTATGAACAGAGATAAGTAATGAAATATCTCTAGAGATAAAGCTAAAAGTACAACTGAAGTTATCTTATACAGGTCTATAGGATAGTAAAAAACACACATATCAATTTATATTGTTATCAATACATAATGGAAGCTGCTTTTGATAATAATATAAAAGTCAGGAGGTGAGACTAATGAATAATAACAACAGAAACAACAGAAACAACAGAAACAACAGAAACAATAATAACAATAAAAATAACGAGAAGAACAGAAATAACGATAACAACAGAAACAATGATAACAATAATAACAATGATAACAATGATAACAACAGAAATAATAGATAATCTGTTGTGAAAATATTTCATGGGAGTAGATATAATTTGCTCCAAGTTGTAGAAAAGGTGCCAACAAGCCAACGATTTAAAAGGGCTCGTTGGCACTTTTATGTATTTTTTTTGAAAATTATGATTATTTTTCATTTAATACTATAGAACATAGCTTATTAACATGATTAGAAGCGCCTAAGAAACTATAGGTATTAATTAAACTTAATATAATCATAATTAGTGTAATTTTAGGTTAGCACATAGTTAAGAATGCAAGTTAGGATTAAGCTACGACTATATATAATGGATAGTAGCTTTTTGTATAAAGAATGATATAGAAATGATTATTCCCTTTAATTCTAACGTGAGGAGATATTAAAATTAAAGAGAACGCATAACTCACTAAAATTGTGAATAGCAATTGTACTTTGAAAGGTGGGGTAAGTTTAATTAGAAGCAGAAAGTTTATAAATGGTAATTATAAATCACACTGGGAAGAGGGGGATTAATTTGAGTATTACTTTTAGATATTATACAGATGAGGATTTCTTAAAATTAGAAGAGCTTATTTTAGCAAGCTACCAATGGGGAAAGCCAATATGGAGCTTTAGTAGACATGAGTTTTGTAGAGGAGTTCATAGTGCATGGGCAAATGTAAAAGATAATTGGAGGCATACTGTTGGTATATGGGAAGAAGATGGCAAGATTATTTCAGCAGTTATATGTGAAGGCGTATGGCACGGAGATGCATTTTTTCTTTTTGATTCGCTAGAACGACAGAAAGACAGCAAATTACTTGAGAAAATGTTTCATCATGCAGAAACACATCTATCTTGTTTTACAAATGATTATAAAGAACAGAGTAGATATTTACACATTGTGATTCCGAAAGAATATAGCTGTGTAAAAAATATGGCAAAAGAAAGAGGGTATGGATTATCACAGCATACAGAAAGATCACTGATACTCCCATTTAGAGGTGATAAATTTGATGTTGTACTTCCAGAAGGATATAGAATAGCTGATGGAAATGAAACACCAGACTTTTTTCTTTCCAATACACATATGTTTTCCTTTAACTATACACTTCCAATTGCAGAGACTGGTGAGAAAGGATTTCATGACTTGAGAACAATGCCAGGATATAAACCAGAACTTGATTTGTGTGTTTTGGATCAGGAAGGAAAGCCAGTGGGAATGGCTATCATCTGGTATAATGAAAAAATGCCCTATTGTGAATTAGAGCCACTTGGAGTTGTATGGTGGTCCAGACGAAAGGGAGTAGCAAGAGCGTTGATTTATGAAGCAGCCAATCGTATTATGAAGATAGCTCCAAGTTGTAGAGGAATGCTTGGTGGAGACCAACAATTCTATTGGGATTTAGGTTTTAAAGTTGAAACAACTTATGAAACTTGGGATTGGAGCAGAAAATTCTAATAGTAGGCAAGCTCATGGGGGGAACGAATAGTTAATAGAAAATATGCAAAATGGCTTACATTAAGAAATGTAAGCCTATATAATTTTTAGGCAATAAAAAAAGTGTACGTTATATATGTTGTAGTGAAATGGTGAAGTTTAATAAGTTAAGATTTCTTTTTGGCACGGAAAGATTCGTTTAAATGAACCACATGATGTCTTGTCCCTGGCATTAATAGAATTCCTGATACATTCTTTTTTCCCCAAAAATCTATTAACCAATTTGAAGCCTCAACATCTAAAACAGCACCCTCATCTATTATTCGTTGTAATTGATGTTTTTGAAAAGTCTTTTTCATATCCTCAAAAGTTAGACTTTTTACAATATTTCTTGTCATTCTTCCTACTTCGGCTCTATAATTTTTTAATTCCTTCATATTGATAGTTTTACTAAATTCCAATATCTGCTCTGGAGTCAGTGAATTTCCTGTATCTATTATTCCAGAGTTAATTTTTTCTTTCCAATTTCCTCTATGTAAGACTTGTTCACCTTTAGCCACTAATATATTCATCGTTATATCTTCTATTCTGGTACAATGCCACATACCATATGCAATTGTACGACCTTTTTCATTTGTTGCAGTCCTAAACTTATCCTCATCTAAGTTTTCCCATAATTCATCTTCAAAGGTTTTTTCATTTATTTCTGATATATTTGATGAATGAACTCTAGCATGTAAACAGAAAAAAAGCTTCTTACTTTCTTCAAGCTTATCTTCTTTTAAAATTATTTGTCTTAAATTTTTTAAATCATTATTCCATGATTTTAAATCCATCTTAAAATTCCCCTTTTTAAAATATAGAACTAGTATTTTAAAACTGTGTAATAAATTATTTATATATAATTATAGCATTTATTTCATTTGTATTTTACTTTTCCAATCTTTCTAAACATAATAAAGACTTATGTTGCTAATAAAATCTAGTTCCATAAGTCTTCCTATGCTTTTGATATTTGTAGTGTATGTGTATACTTTTTATAAGTTAATGCATAATCTTATTTCTATTAGTTGGAGCAAGAACATCACAACTATAGCTTTTATGTTCTTTAATAAAGTAAAAATAAATTTATTCCATGTCAAGCTTCAGGTTTTAAAATAACCTTTATACAGTTATCATCCTTGCCATCAAAAATCTTATAGGCATGCTCACCTTTATCTAAGGAAAGTTTATGGGTTATTATGTCTGTTGCATCAAATTTTCCGTTTTTGATTAATTCTAAAATCGGATCAACGTAAGAATGAGCAGGACATTGACCCATTTTTAATGTTACATTTCTACCGAAAAAATCTCCTAGAGGAAATCCATTATATTTAGAGCCGTAAACTCCTACAAGAGCGACAGTGCCACCTTTCCTTACAGCTTGTGCTGACATTTCAATAGCAGATTTTGAGCCACCTTGAAGCTTTAATACGCTTTCTATTTTTTCTATATTGGACATTTTACCATCCATTCCAACACAATCAATTACAGCGTCAGCACCACCATGGGTAAGTTCTTTTAAGAGTTCTCCTGTATTATCATGTTGCTGGAAGTTAACTGTTTCTACTTGATTATATCTTTTAGCATGTTCTAATCTATAGTCTATGCAATCAACAGCAATTACACGTTTAGCTCCTTTATAAATTGCCCATTTTTGAGCTAACAAGCCTACAGGTCCACAGCCTAAAACCACCACTGTATCTCCAGATTTTACACCAGCAATATCAACTCCCCAAAGCGAGGTAGGAAGTATGTCAGTTAAAAATAATACTTGCTCGTCGGTTAAGTTTTCAGGAATAACTTTAGGACCTACATTGGCATAAGGAACTCTTAAAAATTGCGCTTGCCCACCATCATATCCGCCGTAGGTGTTACTATATCCAAATATTCCACCAACTTCACCATTGGGATTGGAATTGTCGCATTGGCTCCATAAATCGTGTTCGCAATACCAACAGTGGCCACAAGAAACAGGGAAAGGGACTATAACTCTATCTCCTTTTTTTACCTTAGTTACTTCTTTTCCTACTTCTTCAACAATTCCCATAGTTTCATGACCTAATATAAATCCTTTTGGAAGATTAGGAATAAAGCCATGAATTAAATGAAGATCTGAGCCACAAATTGCTGTTGAGGTTACTTTTACAATTATATCGTCATCCTTTTGAATTTTAGGGTCGTCAACATTTTTAACTTTTACATCTCTTATGCCTTCATATACTATTGCTTTCAATATTATCGCCTACTTTCATTTTTTATATAATTTAACTCGTTGTGCTAGTTAAATACGTTGGCAATACTTACAAATAGAAAAACTCCAGCATATTTGCTAACCTATCATTAAAAAACACGACTAATCTAATGATAGGAGGCTAACTTATATGCCAGAGTTTAATAAAGATTTTATCATAACAATAAACAACTTAAAAGATTTTATTGTTGTCACTTATGTTATAATTGATGATTTTTACCAAAAGGTAACTCCAGCATTTATTATGAACCGTCGCAATATTGATAAGTCAGTAATGTCTGATAGCGAAATCATTACTTTATCTTTAGTAGGCGAACTCTTAACCATTGACTCTGAAAAAGCTTGGTTTGGGTTTTGTTCTAAAAACTTACGAGATCTGTTCCCTAATTTTTGTAGTAGAACAAGATTTCATAGAGTAAGAAAATCCTTATTTCGAGTCACAGATGCAATACGTAAGGAATTTATGAAATTTCTTAACTATCAATATGATCGAATAAGAATTGTAGATAGTATGCCTATTCCTGTGTGTAAATTTGGTAGAGCTCACTTTCATAAGTCATTTAAGCCGAAGGCTGCCTACGGGCGATGCGCTTCGAAAAAAGAGACATATTACGGCTTCAAATTACATGCATTAGTTGCTTTAGATGGCTATATCACAGACTTCTCTATTACTGCTGCAAACATTGATGATAGAGACGCAGTCTGGGAACTTATAGATAATTCAGTTGTTAATACACTAATAGGCGATAAAGGCTATATAGGTCAAAAGATTGCTTCGCAATTAAAAGAGATAATGGATATTAATCTTCTAACCATAAGTCGTAATAACAGTAAAATTAAACTTTTAAAACCACTTAGGCAACTCATATTCAAGGCTCGTCGTAGAATAGAAACCACTTTTTCTCAGCTCTCCGAGCAATTGAATATACAGAGGGTTCTTGCAAAGTCAACTTGGGGCTTTGCTACAAGAATAGTAAATAAAATATTAGCTCATAATCTTTGTTATTTTATAAATAAAATCTTAAATATAGGTATAGATACAGCAAAGATTAAGACATTAATATTTGGATAATAATTCCTAAGGATTTGGCGACATCTTCATTAGGAGAAGTCTGCTCAAATATATGGAATAAATATCCTATTAATGAAAACTTATCTGTTAGCACAACAGGTTAATTTAAAGAAAGATAAGGAACCATGGCTATAAAGAACCATGGTGTGGATAATACTATTATTGCCATTAAAAACTGTAATATTTAAAAATACTTAAGGTACTTTAACTTTGAAACTTTTATCTAGAAAGTTTTTAACTGTTTCATATTTAAGTTGTTCTGATATACCAAGTTAATTTTATAATACTGAATATTCAGCCACCAAGCTATTTAACTTACTTAATTTTTATAACATTAGTAGCCCTTTGGTATTAAGTAACCACATAAGCATATTTTGATTAACTATTGAAAGGTCTACAAGTTTATCGATACTGCTACAATATGCAACAAATATCATTTGAATTGAATAGATAACATAAGGAATAGCTTGTCTCTCTTCATCGGATAGTTTGCAAACACTATCATATCCAGCGATTATATTTCTGAAAATAGTAAGCCACTTTTGTAATTTATCTTTATCATTCTCTGCAAAGTTTTCTGATAAAATAGCAGTTGCCGCATAGCATGGGTCAAAAATTCTGATATTACGTTCAGATAATTCAAAATCAATAAAGCCTGCTAATTTCCCATCCTTCATTATAATATTACTTGGATTAGGATCACGGTGAATAACATGCTTTGGTAAGTGTATATAAAGCTTTTGGAAATTTTCTAAGTAATCATCATAAAAGCTACTTGGAATTGCCATATGTTTTTTTACCTCTGGAATTGCCCAATCTTTAATAATCTCATAAATATTTGGTTCGTTGCATATTATTTCTTTATCTTGCTTTTGGAGAATTAAATGTAGCTGACCAATAATCTCGCCTAAGTATCTTGCTTTAGCTTGAAAATCTCCTTGGTACATTTCACCGCTTTTTATACAATGTCCATGAATTTGATTTGTTAAGCAAAAGTATAATTCGCCATCTATAAAATAATCAGTGTTATCTTTTGTAACTACTGGTATAGCTGTTTCAAGACCTACATCTGCAAGTGATCTTGATAGAACAATATGCTGTTTTAAGCCTGTAATATTTGTACCAACCTTAATTATAAAATCATCATTGACAACCCAAGTGTTTTCAGATTTATTACCACTAGACCCATAATATAAATCTTTAATTTCAATTGGTTCTTTCAATTTCCAATTAGCTAGTACTTCTCTTAATTTTTTATGTGTAACCATAATGAATGTCTCCTGCCTTAAATTGATTTTATAAGGTTTCGTCACCTTATATTTTTTTAGATACTCAGTGGGAGAGCAGTGGAATTCACGTTTAAAGGCTTTGAAAAATCCAGAATGAGTCTCAAAGCCGTAACTCAAAGCAACATCAATCATTTTATTACCTAAGCTAATTTCATATATAGCATTATAAAGTTTGCGTCTTAAGATATACTGCATAACAGGTATACCTACTACTCCTTGAAACAAGCGATAATAATGGAATAGGGAGAAACCTTGATTTTTTGCCAGTTCCAAAGCTGACAATTCTGACTTCAAATTCACTTCAATATAATCAATGCTGCTTTGCATCATATCTAGATAATTCATACTGCACTCCTTTCGGCAAAATAATCCTTGCAAGTTCTTTTGCTAATATTATGATAACAGATAAATTTTACAAGACATGTCCTGTTTTGCTGCGTTTTCTCTCGGACCTGACAAAATAAATTACGGAAACCTAGAAAACTAAACTATATATTATTATAGATGGATTTCAGCATAATACATGTTCTATATTATAGCTACAAAGCCTAACTGCAATATATATTTAAATAAGATTTATGAATCTTTTTAGTAGGATTTTCCCATAGTCATGATCTTTTAAAGAATTATATAGAGTATCCATAGAATGTCCTTCCCTAATTAGAGTATCTTCTTGTTCTAAAATATAAGATTTAATAATTCCTAAATTAAATTCTGGGTGAAATTGAACTCCCCAGATTTTTTCGTATATAACAAATCCGTGATGGTTTTCAAAATCGTTTAAGGCTAGTGTTTTTGCACCTTTGGGTAATTTAAGTACTGTTTGTGAATGGGTTACATGACCTAAAAAGTTTTCTGGAAGTACACTAAGTAATGGATCCTTCTTTCCTTCTTCTGTTAGTTGTATATTTACTGTGCCTACTTCTTTTCCTTTAGGATGATATCCTACAGTACCACCAAAAGCTTGGCAAATTAATTGATGACCGTAACAAATCCCCAATACTGGAATATTATTTTCAGCTATTTCTCGTAAGTATTCTTCCAAAATTTTAATCCATGAATCCTGATCTGTAACCATAGAATGTGAGCCTGTAATTATGACGCCAGATACTTCTTTTAAATCTGGTAATATATCATCGTTGTAAACTGGACATACAATAGCATCTTCTTTTGATAAATCTATTTGTTTAATTATAAAATCTTCAAAGTCACCATACTTTTCACTAATAATGGGGAAGGTTGTACCTGTTTTAATAATTAATAGTTTCTTCATATAAGTACTCCTCTCAAAAAATAATTAAATTTGATAGATATATTTTCAGCTTATTGTGACGTAAGTATTATATATAAAATAATAATAAATAGTGCATTGATAGTAAATGATTAACTTGGAACATATTTGAAAAATCGCTATATGCAATTGAAATTATAGTAGGTGGATTATGAAGAAAAAAATTACAGAATATATAAACATATTAGGCAAGTTTTGTGGCAAGAGAGATATCCCAATTCTAACACAGAATAAATTAAATAATAAGTATGGAATTACTCAGGCAGATGTAATGATTTTGTTTGGTGGAAGTATAATGGCTGGCGGTGATATACTAGCTGAAGCAATGAAAAACAATATTGCCAAGAAATATATTATTATTGGTGGTGTTGGACATACAACAGAAACCTTACGTGTAAAAATGCACCAAGAATTTCCCAACATTGAAACAAAAGGACTATCAGAAGCAAAAATTTTTGCAGCGTATTTGAAGCATAAATATAATCTTGTACCTGACTTTTTAGAGTGTGAGTCAACAAACTGTGGTAACAATATTATATATATGTTGAAGTTGCTAAAAGAAAATGATATCACGGTTAAGAGTATTATTCTTGCTCAGGACGCAACTATGCAGTATCGTATGGAGGCAGGTCTCCGAAAGTATGTTACTAATGACATTCTTATTATAAATTTTGCGGTATATGAAATAGATGTTATTGTTAAAGATAATGAACTAGCATTTGAACAGGATGTATGGGGAATATGGGATATGGAACGGTACATTACGCTTTTGATGGGTGAAATACCAAGATTGACCGATGATGAAGAAGGATATGGACCAAGAGGGAAAAACTATATTGCACATGTAGAGATACCTGATGAAGTAAAAACTGCATTCAATGAATTGAAAAAAGTATATGCATCGATGGTCAGAGAGGCGAATACGATTTATTCATCAAAAGAATGATAAATCCTAATAGGTAAATTCTCGGGTTGGGATTTATTTTTTATAAGTTAGGAAGGCTATGGACTAATTTCAGTACCATAGCCTTTGGATTCATATCTAAAGAAAGCTTCCATAATAGAAATAATAATTAATGGGATGATACAAGCTTCAAGCCAACTATTCCAGTTACAATAAACCCTATACAAATTAACCTAATTATATCAAAAGGCTCTTTGAATAGGAGTATTCCTAAAATTACTGTACCAACGGTCCCAATCCCAGTCCAAATTGCGTAAGCTGTACCTAAGGGAATATTTTTTAATGCTAAGGATAAAAAATAGAAACTTGCTATCATACCTGCTATTGTGAATATACTTGGTGTAAGTTTTGTAAATCCTTGTGAATACTTTAATCCCACAGCCCAACCTACCTCAAAAAGACCAGCTAAAATCAAAAAAAACCATGTCATAATTTTCACACTCCTTGTAATATATAAAAATCAAAAAAAGCCTAAGGAAATATTATTAAAATATCTCCCAGGCTTTTATCCTTCCGTGTACACAATGAACTGTGCGTTTTCTCTCGGACCTGCCAACAATAAGTTGCGGAACCCTAGAAAACTAAACTATATGTTATTATAAATGGATTTTAGCATAATAGATAATTTAAATCAACAGAATATTGTATAGTTGTTTATTCAGCTTGTAGCGTAACAGATTTAAGGAGAAGTATAGATGGCTTAGTTATGATTGTAGGAACTGAATTTAAATTAGATCTTTTTACCACACAAACTACCCTTTTGAGGAGTGGCTTTTCAAAATTTTATATGGTAAAATTTTCATTATATAGTAAAAGAACAGGGGTATAACTTTTAAAGATGGGGATGAAAATGGAAGAAAAGTATTTAGAAATTGGATTGCAGGCTGAAGATGGATTCTACATACGCCCAAGAATAGCAAATAAGAAGATGAAGGCAGCCCAGACTTTGTCACAGACCGTATATCTCTATGGGATATCAGGCTGTGGGAAAACGGCTTTTATCCATGATTATTTAGGTAAAAGGAAGTATCACTATTATTCTGCAGAGCAGCTGAAGGAGGATGAAATCGATTTTCCTATTAGTGAAAAACAGCAGATTGTAGTCATTGATGATTTGCAGCAGCTGAGGACGGATGAGTTAAGAGAAGCATTAATAAAAAAGATTGAAATACTTGCAAGGAGATCGGATATTTGGTGTATCATGTCAGGAAGAAGCAGGATGCCATCCTGGCTGCGTCCTGTTTATTATCGGAAAGTGTTCACGGTGATAGAGGAAGAGGAATTATTGCTTTCAGAAAATGAGATGATAGAATATCTAAATTTGTGGGGATTAACGCCTACAGAAGAAGATTTCAAGAAAATTATGGGACTTACATCCGGGATCGGAATTGTAGCAAGGTTGATTGCTATGGATCTTGCAGATGGCAGACCATTTGATGTAAACCATATTGAAAGGATGAGAAATGACTTTTGGGATTACCTTGACTGCCAGGTCTATGACCATTGGGAAATAGAAATTCAGGAATTTTTTATGCAGGTATGTATTGTAGATGAGTTTGATAAGCATCTGGCAGAAATGATTACAGGCAGAAGCGATGTGGAGAGAATGATCTGCATAGCTGAACAGCTTGGAAACTTCTTACTATTTAAAGAAACTGCTGGTGGTAAAAGGATTTATGAAATCAGACATGCTATGAGGCGTTCCATGAGGCGAAGACTTATCAGGACTTATCATAAGGAAAGATGGGAACGACTCTATTATAATGCAGGTCTTTACTATGAATTGGAAGGCGATACCCCAAATGCACTGAAGATGTATGAGATATGCCATGACACGGAAAGAATTGCCAGACTGTTGATTTTTAACGCAAGAAAAAATCCAGCAAGTGGTCATTATTATGAGTTGCGACAATATTATCTTACCCTGCCGGAAGAAAAAATCAGGGAAAACGTAGAATTGATAGCAGGCATGAGCATGCTCCAGTCCATGCTTTTGAACATAGAAGAAAGTGAACGCTGGTATGAGGAATTAAAGCAGTTGGAGGGAACCTTAAGTGGAAGTGCTAAAAAAGAAGCAAAAGGGCAGCTTGTCTATTTGGACATTGGATTGCCACACCGTGGAAGCAGTACCCTGATTGATATCATAAAAAATGCAGGAAACCTCTTAATAAGCAGTAACATCGTCCTGCCGGAATTCTCCGTTACCAGTAATCTGCCATCCCAGATGAACGGGGCAAAAGATTTTTGCGAATGGAGTAAGCGGGATAAGGAACTGGCAAAGAGTATTGGGAAAATCATAGAATTTACCTTGGGGAAATATGGGAAAGGACTAGTAAACCTGGCTCTTGCGGAAAGCTTTCTGGAAAAAGGAGAAGACAGTTATGAAATCGCCAATCTGACCAATAAGGGCATGATGCAGGCACAGGCAGGAGGTAAGATTGAGCGGTGCTTTGTGGCGACAGGGATTTTTGCATGGCTGAATATTATTAATGATCATGCAGAGGATGCAAAAGAACTGTTACTTAACTTTCAAAAGAAGGTAGAACAGGAAGGGTCAGTAAAGCTGTTAACCAATTTAACTGCTTTGCAGATACGGATTGGTCTCTATCAGGGAAAGACAGCTGAGGCGCTGGAGTGGATGGAGCAGGCACCAAATGAGGAAATGGAATTCTGTACTATGGAGCGTTTTCGGTATCTGACAAAGGTACGTGTTTACCTGTTAATGGGGAAATATGAAAAGGCGATTAGTCTCTTGCAACGTATCCAGTATTATGCGGAACTGATGCATCGTACTTACATATCCATGGAAGCAGATCTTTTGTTAGCCATTACTCAGTACAGAATGGGCAATGGCAAATGGGAAGAAAATTTACATAAAGTATTAACTAAGGCAGAAAGTTATCACTTTGTACGTCTTATTTCCAGAGAAGGAGCTGCAGTAAACCGGATGCTTAAGGAATTCACTTTAAAAGGTAATAAGACCCAATACTATAAGGCAGTATTTGTGGAGACAGAAAAGATAGCACTTGCCTACCCGGGATATTTGAAACAAGTCACAGAGTGTGCAACTTTTAGTGAAAATGCTATTAAAATCCTAAAGCTTCAGGCAGAGGGACTTTCTAGTGCAGAGATCGCGGGGGAACTTGGACTTAAAGTAGAAAATGTAAAATATCATAATAAGCAGAACTTTAAAAAACTTGGAGTGAACAGCAAAACAGCAGCTGTTACCGAGGCAAGAAAGAGAAAGATAATCTGAAAAAAGAAGGTTAGATAGAATGAAAATTAAAACAGATAATGATGCATCAACATTTACGATGACTTCAATTGTAATAGTTGAGATAACATGAGGTATTAAACACTAGTTGGAAATAATAAAAATGACAAATTATTTTGTTTTTTATGGAGGGGAATTTTATGGGAATTCTTAAAGCAACATGGGAAGTAAAATCAAGTTATGAATCAAATGCAAATGTAAAGGTAGTGTTTTCTCTTACAAATATCACTGATAAGGATTATTATATATTGCCACGATATACACCATTAGTTGATTTTGACACAGATTCTGTTGAGTTATATTATGGCGAAAAACGCATGATGTATATGGGTGCGTATTTTTCGTACAAGGAACCAATTGATTCAAATTTTATAAAAATTGGAGCAGGACAGACTCTTAAAAAGGAACATAATCTTTCTTCCTATTATGAAATGAAAAAAGTGGGTCAATATAGTATTTTCTGCAACAGAAATATTGGGATAAAAGAACATTTATCAGATATGCTGACAATGACGGAAAGTATAAAGACAGATGTGGTAAAGATTAATGTACAAAGTATCGTACAGGTGGGAATAAAGAAAAGTATTCCTTTTGATGATATCGAAGAAGCAATACTTTATGGGGATTCAGAGAGTGTCTTGTATTATAGAGAAGGAACTGTGTATTCTAATGGTAGACAGGAATTGAAACCTTCAGATTTACAAAGTATGATGCTTTTAGTGCATCGTCAGTTAAAAAGGCTGAGTCAGAAATGTGTTGACAAAATTGGATTTACGACAGAAAATTCTCCACAATTTAAAGATATTTTTAATAGCTATGATAAATATAATTTTATAAAAGACATTATGAAAAGAATCAATGGCAGATTAAAGAATAAAGTTAGTTATCATCTTTGGAATGAAAGTGTACCAGGGGTTGCGGAAAAAAACAAACAGGGAGTTGTAGCGTTTGTAATGCCTTATAATATGCTATATCAAAATCATATTTTTTTATTGAATGCTTTTTATGAGCAAGCAGTATATGGGGATATGGATAGTCAGGTGGCTACTATTTACCATGAATTATCACATACAGTTAGAATAGGTAAAACAAATCCTATTATAGATTATGAATATGGTATAACTAATTGTAGGAAACTGGCAAAGGAGAGTCCAGAAAAGGCCGTGTTGAATGCTGATAATTATGCATGGTTTATTTCAACTATATTTTCTTATTGGAAAAAACTTGGATATGTTAAAGATATATCTTTTATGCAGCCGAAGGCAAAGGAGAATCCAACATTGATAGCTGATACGAAACGGAACAAGCTATATGGTTTTTTTGAAGGAACTGATAATTGTATTCATGTGCTTATTTATGATGGAAATAGTAAAACTTGGATGACAAATTATCCAATTTATTCATCTAAAAATCCACCAACTACAAACAATAATCCAGCAGCAGTTATATTTAATGATACCTGTTATGTGTTTTATAACAGCAGTAAAGATCATACGTTAAAGTATATGACTTGCCCATTGGATAAAATTCAACCAGGCAGTTGGAGCTGTAAAGATAAGATTGAAGGGGTAAATAATACAACATCGATATTATTCTCACCTTCTGCTACCATTATTGATGATAAGATATTACTGAATTATGTTACGAATGCAGAATTTGTTGATGTCTTACTCTGGCTGGATAAAGATGTGAAAAAAGTATACGAGACAGGAGAAACTGTATCAAGAAAGAAATACACATCAACAAGATATATATGTTCACCGGGAAAGTATTTCCACTCATATATTTATAAAGCAAGTGATAAAAAAAATAGCATATATGTGTATGATTTAAGGGGACCAATGAGGACAGATTTAGAACTCCAAAATATTTCTGGCGGGGAACCTAGAGGAAGCATTGTTGATCATTATTTACAAGTCAATGGGACAAATGACGGAAATCTTTGTCAATACCATATTGATACAAAAGAAGAGGTCACTGAAAATTCTATAATAACAACTATAGTAGGAAATGATTTAGATAATGATTTTAAAACAAAAGGCGGAATATCCGTAGCTACATTAGGTAACGAAAATTATGCACTTTATATTGGGAACGATGACGGAGATTTGGTCTTTATGTCTCAGACAAGGAGTAGTTGATAGGAACGTTGCAAATCATTCAGAGGATAATGTTTAGAAATAAACTCCAGTAGAAAGCACTTATAGCTAACTACTGGAGTTATTGTTAAGTAAAGGTAGAGTTTTTTCACGCTTACGAAATAAAAAGATGATGTTGTAAAACCAACTTAATAATATAATTAGAGGGTTTCACTAAAGAATGATATAATTATGATAAATTTATCAGTGAAAGGGGAGTGTAGTATGGTTATAAAAACTTTTACAACTATTCTTTGGAGGGAAATTAAAAGATAGCCCTCTATATTTAAGGAGGATTATATGATATTAAAAACAATTGATCAATGTGAGTTTCAGTTAAAAGAGGAGCATAATTTTTCATGGCTGAGTAACTATGGAAAAGTGTTTACGGTTTTTTCAGAGCAGGATTCTGGAAATATCGCTTTTGGAATAGAGGATGGAAAAAATAAGTATTTTATAAAATATGCTGGTTGTTGTACAAAAGAGTATAAGGGCAAAGTGGAAGATGCAATTATGCGAATGAAAGCTTCTGCACAAATCTATGAGGATATTAAACATCCTAATTTAATTCAGCTAATTTGGCATGGGGAAATTGGAAAAGGATATGCATGTATTTATAAATGGGTTAATGGAGAATGTCTACATGCTCATTGGGACTTTGAAAAATATCCCAAATATACTCATCCACAATCACCTAATGTTAAATTCAATAACCTAGAACTTAAGCATAAGTTGAACTGTCTAGATGTTATATTTAATATTCATGAGGAAGTTGCTAAACAAAAGTATGTTGCTATAGATTTTTATGATGGTAGCATAATGTATGATTTTGATACCAATACAACAACAATTTGTGATATTGATTTCTATTCAAAATCGCCAGTGAAAAATGAAATGGGACGTATGTGGGGCTCATCAAGATTTATGTCACCAGAGGAATTTCAATTAGAAGCATCTATTGATGAGGTTACTAATGTATTTACAATGGGAGCAGTGGCTTTTGAGTTATTAGGAAATAACTATAATAGAAGTATTGAAGAATGGAAAGCATCAGAAAAGTTATTTCAGGTTGCTAAGAAAGCTACAAGTAATGATAGAAATCAACGTTATCAATCAATTAGTGATTTTTATAATGCATGGAAAATAGCTTTAGAAACTAAATAGTAAGTAATAAAGATTTTAGATTTTATAGCGTTGAGGTGAAAAATTACCTAGGAAATGTTGACTTTTACCACTTTTACATTAAATATATTGACAATGTAATCAAGAAGAGTATAATAACAATAAATGCAAAGAAGAGGAAAGTAGCTTTAAGAATACTTTTACAGAGAGTTTCTATTGGTGAGAGGAAGCAAAGGATATTAAAGTGAAAATGGCCTTGGAGTGATGCACCGAGATTTTTATTATAAAAATTAAGGCTGCAACGGGTTCACCCGTTATAGTGATAGAGTATAATCATATGGTTTATATGACGTACTTGATGAGGTGCATATTGTGAGATATGTATGAAGTAGGATGGTAACACGGAGTTTAACTCTCGTTCCTAAGATTAATTTCTTAGGACGGGAGTTTTTTTATATTTTAAATTATTATTGAGGAGGAATTATATAATGAATATTTTAATTGGAGGAGCGTGGCCATATGCGAATGGCTCACTACATATAGGTCATATAGCTGCATTATTACCAGGAGATGTACTAGCAAGATACTATAGAGGAAAGGGAGATAATGTCTTGTATGTTTCAGGAAGTGATTGCCATGGAACTCCTATATCAATTAGAGCAAAAAAAGAAGGTGTATCGCCAAAGGATATAGCAGATAAATATCATGGAGAATTTAAAAAGTGTTTTGAAAAATTAAATTTTTCTTATGACTATTATGGTAGAACAGATGATGAATTTCATAAGAAGGAAGTACAAGAAGCGATCCTTTTGCTATATAATAAAGGATTGATTTATGAAAAAGAAGTAGAGCAAATATACTGTGAACACTGCAATCAATTCTTACCAGATAGATATGTTGAAGGAGTATGTCCAAAATGTCACTCAATAGCAAGAGGTGATCAATGTGATAATTGTGGTTCTTTGCTAGAACCTTTAGAACTTTCGGAAAGAAAATGTAAGTTATGTAATAGTGAACCAATAGTGAAGAATGCAAAACAGTTATACTTCTCTTTATCTAAATTTCAAAACACTATTAAAGAAAACCTAGATAAGACTCAAGGAAACTGGAGAATTAATGCAGTAAATAATACAGAAAGATATCTGAAGGAAGGGTTATGCGATAGAGCTATATCAAGGGACTTATCCTTAGGAATAGATATACCTATACAAGGCTTTAATGATAAAAAGGTTTATGTATGGATAGATGCTGTATTAGGATATCTTACAATGAGTAAAAAATGGGCATTGGAAAATAAAAAATCCTACGAAGAGTTTTGGGATGAAAGTGCTATTTCATATTATGTGCATGGTAAAGATAACATACCTTTTCATTCTATAATTTTACCAGCTTTAATAAAGGGTATAGGTTATAATAAGTTACCTGAAAGGATAATATCTAGTGAACATTTAACCTTAGAAGGTAAAAAAATATCAACAAGTAATAACTGGGCTGTGTGGGTACCAGATATAATAGAGGCTTATAACTCTGATGCCTTAAGATATTTTTTCTTAATTAATTCACCTGAAAAAAGAGACACGGATTTTTCTTTTAGAGAATTTGTGAATAGCAATAACGGTGAATTGTTAGGGGCATATGGAAATTTAGTTAATAGAACTTTAGTTTTTGCTAAAAAATATTTCAATAATAAAATTCCAAATGGAAGAGTAGACAGTAATATAAAAAAAGAAATAGAGAGTTTATATGATCTTATAGGTAAATTTATTGAACAAGGAAATTTAAAAGTTGCACTTGAGAAAATTTTTGAATTTATAAGAAGTATCAATAAATATTTTGATGAAAAGACTCCATGGATTACTGTAAAGGACGATTTAGAGGTTTGCGGTAATACAATATACAATTGTATTTATTCAATAGCAAATTTAGCAAATTTACTATCACCATTTTTACCAGAATCTTCAGCGAAAATAAAAGCATGGTTAGCTATTAATGAAGATAAGTGGGAAGCCATTAATCCAAATTGTGGGGTTTCAATTGAGGAAGTTACAATATTATTTGAAAGGCTTGATAAAAAGATAATAGAAGAAAAATGGTATAACTTTTAAAGAAATTTTATAGGAAAAGTTCTATCCCTACTTTAATTATAGCATATGTAAAATCTTAAATATAGACTGTTCATTTCTATGGACTACTGCTAGAATGTAGTAACTATGGCTTTTAACGTTCTTCAAAGGCTAGATTAAGTTTTGCTTTATTTAAGTTTAGGAGGGATGCGCATGGATAGGAATGATCATGAATGGAAGGTTGAAAATCGATGGCTGAAGGAAGTTCTTAAAGAGGCTCAAAAGCAGTTTGATAAAAAACGCAACTTTAAAGAAAATTATAGAAAAGACGCTATTGAAACACAAAGGGAACTTTGGAATGACATAGGACCTGTTTCCATAAGTAATGGAATGGAGCAGATTGTAGGCTTTATGGAATACATTACTACTATGAAAATTCAAAAGAAAAGGCATGAGCTTGCAAGAAAATTTCAAGATAAATATGAGAAAATAATTTTATCGCCATATTTCGGAAGAATAGACTTTATTGAAGCTGGAGAGGAAGAAGAGAAGTGTTATATTGGAATTTCTAATCTCACTAATGATAATTATGATATTCTCGTGTATGATTGGAGAGCCCCGATTTCTAGTATGTTTTATGATTATGAGATTGGAGACGCGGAGTATAAATGTCTTGAAGGAACTATCCATGGAAAGATTACGTTAAAAAGGCAGTATAAAATTAATAATGGCGAAATTGAATATATGTTTGATAGCAATCTTAAAATTGATGATGAAATACTTCAAGATATTTTGGGTAAAGGTACTGATAGTAAGATGAAGGCTATAGTAACGACCATTCAGAGAGAGCAGAATAAGGTGATTCGTAATGAGGAGTATAAAAATCTCATTGTTCAAGGCCCTGCTGGAAGTGGCAAAACCTCTGTTGCCCTTCATAGAATTGCCTATCTTTTATATAAGCACAGAGACAAAATAACAGCTCAAAATATAGTAATATTTTCGCCAAATGATATTTTTAACGATTATATTTCAAACGTATTACCTCAGCTTGGAGAAGACAACATGCATCAGACAACTTTTAAAGAGTATATGCATAAATCACTTGGCAATGGGTTTAAAAAAGAAGATTATAGTGCAATGATGGAATATATTCTTGGGGCTAAAAAAGGATTAAACTATTATAGACGAATCGATAGCATAAAATATAAGTCTTCCACTGAGTTTATTGGGATATTAAAAAGATATGTAGACTATGTTGAAAAAGCAGATAGAAACTTTAAAGATATAATTTTCAGAGATAATCTAGTAATATCAGCTGAAGATTTAAAAGAATCATTTTTCAAGGATTATGTACAACTTCCACTTAAAAGGAGACTTAAGAAGATAAGAGAAAGAATATTATTCCTTATAGAGCCTTATGAAAAGCAGCGAGTAGAGGAAATTGCTAGTGAACTTAGGGACTCTGGTTCTTATATAGATAAAGTAGAAATTACGGAATGTAGTATACAAACTGTAAAAAGTGAAATGAAGGACTTATACTACGGCATAGATAAGATGACAAAATTTGATTTAGTAGATATTTATAAAAATCTTTTTGAGAAATTGGAGTTTTTTTCTGCTGTTTCAAACAATGAATACAGTGAGAAGGAAGTTGATGGAATCAAGAAATATACATTAGAAAATCTAAAGGCTAGAACACTTAATTATGAGGATCAGCCTATCTTGTTATATCTAAAAGGTGCTTTTGGAGACATGCCTAAGACCTCAGATATCAAATATGTTATTATTGATGAAGCACAAGACTATACACCGTTGCAGTATGAAATCTTTTATCAGCTTTTTAATAATGCTAATATCACCATATTGGGAGATATACACCAATCTATCAATCCATATATGAATGTTGGAAGTTATAATAATATCTCTAATATATTGCCTCTTGAGAACACTTGCATTGTAAATTTAACTAAAAGCTATAGATCTACACTAGAGATAACTAGATTTTCAAGGAATCTTCTTCATAAGAATATTACTGATGGATGTGTTGAAAGAAGCGGAGATGAGCCTTTATTACTTGGTTTTTCTGATGTAGAAGCCATAAGAAAAAGAATTCTTGAAGATATAGAATTATATAAGGACAAAGGCTACAAATCAATTGGCATAATAACAAGAACTGCAAAGGAAGCAGCTGAGGTATATCATTCCTTAAAAGACAAGACTCCTGTTAAAGTTATAATGAAAGATGATGACGAATATGTAAGTGATACCTTAATAATACCAGCTTATCTTGCTAAAGGTTTAGAATTTGATGTAGTGCTTATCTATAATGCAGGTAATGGTAACTACAACTGTGAAGAGGAGAGATTGCTGCTTTATACTGCATGTACAAGAGCCCTTCATGTTTTATGTATATACTATTGGGGCGCGTGTACACCACTCCTTAAGGATGAACTTTTAATTAATATCTCCAGAGGTTGAGGAAAATTTAAAATAGAAGATTTTATATATTATAATTTTATTATCAAACCCTGCTACAAATAATGTAGTGGGGTTTATACTTTTGGTAGTTTAGGATTATATACGGTGGTTGAGAAATTCTTCTATTTCAATGATTTACCAAATGATTTATGCGAGATATAATTATATATAGTAATTATTAATCAATTCATAGAAAACGTAAATTAATAGCGATAAAACTAACTGTCAAATAGGAATTTGTCGCGGAATTAAAGAAAGGAGATTTTATTATGAATGAAAGAAAATATCCGCTAAGTTTATTTGTTTTTGGGTTTATTACAAATGTACTTTTTCGTTTCTTTTGGTTATTTATTCCAAGCATAATCTTGCTAATAATTGGTTCATTTATTGAGTCTTGTTTATATATTGGGTTGGCATTATTAATCCTTGATCTGATTTTATCACTGATTGAGCAGTTGAAGATTTACCAAGCTGCACTGCAAGAAAGCGACAACCCGGATTTCTGTTCTTTTCAAGATGCTTTATCAAAAGATGGTAACTGGCGACAAAACGTTATGGAACTTGTAGACAAAAAGACTAAAGAAAACAAGGGAAGTGCGGAATAAAAGCACAGGTAAATTTCACTCGTACACCGTGTAACGGTTTATATTTAAAGGTTAAGAGATTGCCTATTACAAAGAAATGAGTGTTTAAATGGGAGATATAAAAATCGACTCATCATTATTATTTGGCGGTTATAATTGGCGTGTCCTTGACATACAAAACAATAGGGCTTTGATTATGACAGAATATATTATAGAACAGCGTGCTTACCATGATGCTTATAAAGATATAACATGGGCTGACTGCGCATTAAGAAAATATCTTAATGGTGAATTTTATGATAAATTCAACGTAACTGATAAATCAAGAATAATTCCGGTAATAAATAAAAATCCTGATAATCAGTGGTATGGTTCAAAGGGCGGAGCAGATACAAAGGATAGTATATTTTTATTAAGCATTGAGGAAGTAGTGTGCAAATATTTCGGTGATAGTAGTTCAAAACTGTATAACCCAGGAAAAAATCAAAGATACTGGTTTGAAAAAAAAGATGAAAACAACAGTAAACGAATAGCAAGACTTCCGGGTGAAAAATGGAGTACTTGGTGGTGGCTTCGGTCCCCTGGCCGCGTTAATGTAAAAGCCGTGTACATCCACGGTGACGGTAATATAGGTATCCAAGGCAACAATATATTGAAAGGCAATATCAGTGATGGAAAATGTATAGGTGGTGTTCGTCCCTCATTGTGGTTGAAGCTATAAGTTAGAATTTCCTTACAATTGATTCTGATTTTATACTTCCGTTTTTAACATTATTTATATTCTGTATCATTTTTGAACTTATAAAAGCAACTCCTAATTTAAATTTTATGAGAGTAGGCGATGCATCACTGTCAATTCCTTGCTTTTTTACGGCTACACAAAAAATAATATAGATAATTTTTATTGAATTCCTAAAATGTAACCAGAATATTTAAAATTTTGGGAAACTATTAATCCTATTTGTGAAGGATATTATAAAAGTGTATCAAAGCCATATTAGAAAGATAATAACAAAGGTATAGGAATAAAGTAGAAATAATGTAATAACCGGCTGTGGTGACGGTGAACCATACCACAAATAGCTGAAACTTGGTTTTTAGAATTAATGCTGAAACTAAAAGAATTAGAAAATAGGTAAGAAAATTCGGAGGGAAAAATGATATATCACAAGAACGAAGATGTCTTAATACGTTCTATGCAGGAAGAGGATGCAAGAAAATTGGTTAAAGCCTTTCAGGAGCAGGGGTGGAATAAATCAATAGAACTATTTAACTATTATTTTAATGAGCAAAAAAATCATGCAAGATACATATTAATAGCAGAATTTTGCGGTGATATTGCAGGCTACACAACCATATTACCGAAAGCATTAGAGGGACCGTTTGCTGATAGAAAGATTCCAGAAATCTGTGATTTTAATGTGCTAATAAAATATCAAAGAAAAGGCATTGGAAATATAATCCTTGATGTTGCGGAAAAGATAGCAGGAAAAATTAGTAACACAGTTTCTCTTGGAGTAGGACTTCATTCAGGATATGGAGTTGCTCAAAGAATTTACGTTAAAAGAGGGTATATTCCAGACGGTTCAGGTGTGTGGTTTATGAACAAACAGTTGGAACCATACACTACTTGTAATAATAATGATGATTTAATTTTATTTTTGTCAAAATCATTAGTATGACATCCTAAGTACCCCCTATGCTTTGATTTGAGACTATTTTCTTAAAATAGGTTTGTAACAGTTTTCGATGTTTACTTCAGGAAAAATAAATTTTTGAAAGAGTAAAGATATGAAATATAACAATGTTAAGATAAAAATAGATTTGTTCAGATGTAAAAAATAATTTTTATGCTGAATGAAGGCATGATTTAAAGGAGATAAGATATGAGAATAGATACGAGAAACTTTTTAGAACTAAAAGGAGATTTAGTCTATTTAAAAAAATTGGACCCAGAGTATGCAGATGAATATTGGTCAAATTTTGATGACTGTAGTATAGAAGCCATGATTTTTACTGGGACGCAACAAATATTTAGTAAATCAGATATCACTACATATTTAGAAGATATATGTAGTGATAGAAGTAGGATTGATTTTTTAATATTTTCTAAGGAATCAAATAAAGCAGTAGGTGAAGTTGTAATTAATGATATTTATAGAAATAACAGAAGTGCTAATATGAGAATTATTATATACAGAAAAGAAGAGTTTAATAAGGGCTATGGTAGTGAATCCATAATCTTAGCTCTAAATTATGGCTTTGGAATGCTTAACTTGCATAGAATTGAGTTAGAAGCATTTGTATTTAATGAAAGGGCAATTCATGTATATGAAAAAATAGGTTTTAAAAAAGAAGGAATTAAACGAGATGGTTGGTTCTATAATCATAAATATTATGACATGATTACCATGAGTATCTTGGAAGACGAGTTTAGAGAAAAATATATACATAGTCAAGTCTCTTTGGATGAATTTAATAATTAAAACTTGGGGGATTAAAATGCGTACTGAACAAGAAATGTTTGATTTAATATTAAATACAGCAAAAGAAGATGAAAGGATTCGTGCAGTTTATATAAATGGATCAAGGACAAATCCTAATGCCATAAAAGATATTTTTCAGGATTATGATGTTATATATGTTGTTAATGATACAAAATCCTTTCGCGAAGATAGAAGTTGGATTGATAGATTTGGACAACGGCTATATATGCAATATCCTGAGGAGAATTCTAAATACGAAAGTGATGTAGAAAACTGCTATGGTTGGCTTATTCAGTTTGCTGATGGAAATCGATTGGATTTACATGTATGCACTTTATCCTATGTATTAAATACAATTAAGAAAGAAAGGCTTTGCAAGATATTATTGGATAAGGATAGTTGTTTACCACAAATGCCAAAGGAAACTGACGAGGATTATTGGATAAAACAACCTACAAATCGTCAATTCTTAGAGACTTGCAATGAATATTGGTGGGGTCTAAATAACGTTGCCAAGGGATTATGGCGACAGGAAATACCATACGTAATGGATATGCTAAATTATTGCGTACGTCCTCAATTAATTCTTTTATTGGAATGGAAGATAGGGTTTAAGACTTCTTTTTCTGTTAGTGCTGGTAAGTCGGGAAAGTATATGTACAGATGGCTTGAAGAGGATAACTGGGATAAATTTTTAAAGACTTATCCTGCTGGAAAGGTAGAGGATATTTGGCAAGCTGTTTTTATTATGTGTGATTTATTTAATGATATCGCCAAAGAGGTAACAAATAAAATGAACATTATTTATAACGAACTAGAAGCAAATAATAGTTTAAAGTTTTTAAGGGATGTACATAAGTTGCCTAAAGATGCAAAGGAAGTATATTAGAAACTTACAACCTATGATAGCTGATAATAAATTCTATTAAGAATATAAAATAAATGGTCTAAGATGAATGAAAGCTGCAAAAAGTAGTTTATTTGTCTTAGACCATTAAAAGTTCATTCAAATATACAAGTTTTATCATCTACTAGGTCGTTATATTAATCAAGTAGATGTTTTTGAAGTTGCCCAATAGTAGAGCCAATCATTGTTATGGTAGCCACCAACACTAACAGAATCATCGATATTAACATAATTAAAGGGGTAAAGAGCTTCCTCTAATAAAGATGAATCATCATAGGCTGCGATAGCAATATCCTCAGGGTTATCTTCATAGAAAATCTCTGGATAAAGGTTTTCGTTATAAGTTGAAATTACCAGACTACTATCATCAATACCAACATCATAAATGTCACTTAACATGGTATCAAGAGTAATGTGGTGGCTTGTGTCTACAAAATAGATGTCATCAAGGTCAGTGGTGTTGATAGTTTTAATATACTCATGGTTACTTCTATGTGTGGCTAGATCAAGAGTAGTACTTTGAACTTTGTCTGAAAACATTTTCATTTTCCTTAATAGAACACAACATGCTTTACTATAATAATATTTCAGCATATGGATAATATACATAGTTTGGAGTAGGAAATTTAAATAAATTGGAATGTATGCGATAATATTAGTAATATAGAAAATAAATTGAAATGAATTTGAATTTTAAATTGAAACCGTATATTTGATAAAGGGGTATATGCACTTATGAATAAAATCTATGTTACGGAAAAAAATATAGCCATTTCAGAAGAACTGGAAAGAGAATGGAAAAATCAATTAAATCAGTTTGGAATGATTTATCTTTTTGCTATGACAGGCTTTGGGAAAAGTTCGGTTGCTGAAGCTTTTGCTGAAAGAAAGTTTAGCAAATGGACAAGTATTAGCATAGAAGAAGAAGGTTTTTTAGAAAAGATTGAGGACTACTTAATAAAAAACAAAAATACAAGAGTTAGAACACTACTTATATTAGATGGTTTGCAATGGCTTTTAGAAGAGCCGGCACAGGATAAATTAGTAGAGCTTCTTGCAAATTTAAATAAGGGTCAAGGGAAACTACAGTGTTTGCTATTAAGCAGAGCACCATTACCTATTTATTTGAAGCCTTTCTATTTAACAAAACAACTTGTTATTGTAAATAAAGAATCTCTTTGGTTAGAGAAGAGGCATATTCAAATGTTGTTAAAGAAGGAGAATCTTTTTGATAATTTACAGAAAGCTGAAATAGAAGGATTGGTAAGGCTTTCTATGAATATTACCAAAGGTTATCCTATTGCATTATGTTCTATTATCAGGACTTTGAACGAAGGCTATAGAGATTATGAAGCTATAGATAAAATTGGAAGGCAGGACCTTTTTCATTATCTAGATAGAACACTTTTTATAAGGTGGCAGAAAAGACAGATAGAAGCCATGATTAAGCTGTCAGCATATTCGAAATTTAATTTAGAAATGGCAGAAGGTGTTTTAGGGGAAGAAGCTAAAGAAATAATAGATAGTATTATGGTAATTAGTAGCTTTTTTATTTTCACTCCACCAGATACTTATGAGATTCATAGGTTCTTCTTACAGTTTTTAAGGGTAAAGCAAATGGCTCTTCCAAAGGAGGAAAGAGTTCTTATTTATGCTAACGCAGGAAAATGCTATGAAAAAAGGCGAGAATTAAATGAGGCATTAAGGTGTTATAAGGAAGCAGGACAAGTTGAAAAAATTGCAGAGCTTGTGATATATCTCAGTGAAAATGTAGATGGAGATTTTATAAAAAATAGTGAAGTCTATCTTAAGGAGCTTCCAAAAGAGATGGAGGAGAAATTTCCTAAGCTTTTAGGAGTGAAAACCTTACTTTTTTCTTATCAAATGAAGGTGGAGGAAAGTAGCCTATATCTTCAAAAGTTAAAGAAAAAAGTGGAGGAGGAAAAGAAAAAAGGGGGAAGAGGAGAAGCCTTAAAAGTTTATGTGCGTACCCTTGTAGCACTTCCACATGGAACTTCAGAAGATGTAAGAAAAAAATTAATATTCCTGTCCAAATATATTTTGAGGTATGGTATTTGTATAGAAAATATAATACCTACTGGAAATATGCCAAGTGTCATAAATGGAGGACTTGACTTTTCCAAGTGGTCTAAAAACGATAAAATTCTATATCCAGTTATGAAAAAAGCAGTAGAAGCAGTAATTGGAAAGGAATCTGTTGGACTTGCAGAGGTATGTATGGGTGAAAATCTATATGAAAAAAATAAAAAGACAGAGGCAATGAGTTATTTAACTAGAGGACTTTCTGATGCTAACTACAAAGGATCTATTCGTATTCAATATGCAGCAATTGGGGTAATGGCAAGAAATTTTCAATCTGAGGGACAAGCAGATACTGCTGAGGGGATACTTATTAATATTCGCGATAAAGCAGAAGAAATTGGGTTTAAAGAAATACTGCCTAATATTCATGCAAGTCTTGCTTATTGTGCTTTATTGAAGGGGGAGACAAATAAAACATCAGAGTGGATGGAAAGTTATGCTCCTAATGAACATCAAAGCTTCTATATAACAGATCGTTTCTGTTTGTTTACCAAAGCACGGGTTTATGTGAGTATGGGAAGGTATATGGAGGCTTTATATATTTTAAATATCTTAGAGAAATATACTCAACTGTATCATAGAAATTATCTTCAGATTGAAATAAATCTTTTAAAGGCTATTATCCTATTTAGACGTGGTGAAGAGTGGGAAGAACTTTTTCTTGTAGCAGTGAAAAAGGCAACGGAATATCCGTATATACATATTATTTCTGATCAAGGAGCAGCTTTGTTGCCACTATGGAGAAAATTTGATTGGAATTCTTCTGAAATAAAACCTGCGTATATAAAAGCTGTTACTAGTGAATTGAAGAAAATGGCCATATACTATCCTAATTACATAAAAGAGAAACATGATTTTGAAGAACTAAGTAAAAAAGAATTAGAGGTTATCCGTCTGATAGCAGAAGGGTGCACCAATGGAGAGATAGCAGCTAGGTTAGATATAAGTACTGCGACAGTTAAGTTTCATATAGCAAATCTTTTAAAAAAGCTTAATGCAGAAAATCGTATTATGGCAGTGAAGATAGCAAGCGAAAATGACTTGTTCTAAAGCTGTTATTATGGATAAGTAAACTTGAATTTTCACTTGATTATCATTATCCAAGAAACGCTCTAAATAAGTTCAGTTAAAAAATATATAAGTTCCAACAATGTTTTTGTACAAATTCACATACTGTAGCAATTAGGAAAGATATTTCATTTATTGGAACGCCCATATTTACAGACTATTGATATCCGGAGGGGATTAATGGTCTGTTTTTCATTTTCAGTCCTAAACAAAGGGATAATGAAAAAACTTTAAAAACCTAGCCACTTGGCTAGTTATAATCCGGGGTGATTAAAGTTATAATTTGATTGTAAAAAAGTGGATATGAAGATTGGTTTTGCTTATTTTAATTTTAGAGATAAATAATTCTAATTTAGATAATAGTCACTTAATAATATAAACTCTTGGATTAGAAAGGAGAACTATATATGGATATTAATTTTCATTATTACCTAATAAAGTCTCTAGCTTTGACAGCAGGTTTTGATAATGAACAATCAGAAAAGGTTGCAACATTCTCTCAGATGGTAGATGATTTCGAGTTTCAGAAAACCAACATGAATGTATTGAAAAGACCACCTCAATTTTTCTTCGACCATGGATTTGCATGGAAAAATAAAATCAGAAGGGGTTATAAGTTTGACCCTGTTATTACTGGAATTGCGGAAGTAGCTTCTGTGTCAAGAAAAGTGCAATTAAAAACAATTTTGCCTTTTCATTTTATTCCACTTTCAAAGGTTTCATCAGGTTACTCTGATGAGAATATAGCAAGATGCGAAAGGGGGGATACTAATGGAGCATTAGTTACAAAATTGGTAGATGAGGTATTGTATGAGGTTCAGCAGGCAAAAGCAAAGAAAGATGAAGGGTTATTAAAAAAACTTCCTATTAAGTTTGGAATGCTATTACATGTCTATGCTGATTCTTTTGCACATGAACATTTTTCAGGAATGAAAAGTTGGATGAACGTTGCTAGAATGACAGATTGCTATAATAAATTTAGAAAAAGTAATAAGAATCTTGGTCCAGATCCTAATATTAGGGAGAAAGAAATTCTAGCAATCGGACATATGAAAATAAGACATATACCGGATGCTTTCGCACTGCAGTTTAATTATAAAGCTAAAAAAAGTTCTGGTAGTGGGGACTTAGATACAACTAGAAGTAGATATAATATGGATACATTTATGATATGTGCAGGGAGAATTTATGAATTTATGTGCAGATATCTTAGAAATGAGTATACAAATAGAGATCAAGAAACTTTTATGAGCATTAAAAACTTATTGATTAGTGCAGCAGGTCTTGCAGTTGAAGGGGAAAATGAGAAGGAAGAAGTTGACTTGAAAAAACTTACAAGCAACTGGAAGAAATATTTCCCGAATTACATATATGATTATAGAAAAATGAGATATTTTGGGCTTAACGTTGCGGCCGTTGAGGATGCAGATTATGTTAGTTTAGCTGAGCATGGATATAGTACTGAAGATTTGTACGAGGTTGAAGATGAAAGAGGTTACAAAGCTAGAGAATATGCTACTGTTCGCTTCCAGGAACCATCTGAAGAGTTTTATTATTATAATCAAATAGCATATGAACATAGGTTTCATGTAATTGGAAGATATGATGTAGATTAATTTTTAAGGACAAGGTGACAGGTAGACACGACCTTGTCCTATTTTTGCACTTTTAAAAGTATCTCCAAAATTATAAATGGATAAAGTTGATTTATGCAAAGTAATAAAATAGATACAAAAAAGAAATCTTTATATTGTGGAATGTATAAAAAAACTTTAAAAACCTAGCCACTTGGCTAGTTATGAAAAATACTTACAAAGTATATAATAAATCTACTATTGTATACTTTGTGAAAATTGATATTAAGTGAAGTTTTTTATTATCGATAGTAGCAAGGATATATTTTAAGGTTACTATGGGGGACATGCTGATTTGCGTTAATGCTTAATTTGTTTTGATATAGGTCTATATAAGTTCCAATAAGGTATATACATTAAATTTATATACTGTTGATAAAATCAATGTAGATTTTTAATCAGAAACTCTATATATTTTCGAGGGAGGTGTGGGATGAAGAAAAAGAAACCTATGAAGAATGTGACAGCAGGTAAACAAGACTTAAGAACAGGTTATATATTTTTAAGTTTTATTACAATCATCACTATGTTGTTTTTTGCATATAACAACAGTCCTCTTGTAGAACGTATGGGAGAAGATGGCGGGATATTTTTGCTTATGGGACGTAATCTTGCAGAGGGTGGAACTCTCTATAAGGATTTATTTGACCATAAAGGGTCAGTGATATTTTTCTTGAATGCATTGCCTCAACTCTTTGTAAAAGGAACTGTAGGTGTATGGATTCTAGAAATAATTTTTATGGCAATGTCTCTATGCTTGTTATACAAAACCGCTTATAAACTTCTAAAAAATCCTTCAGCTATTTTGCCGCCATTGTTGTATTTGATTATTTCAGGTTTACTATTCAATGGTGGAAATTATACAGAGGAATATTCCAATCTTTTTAGTATCATAGCCTTATATATTTTTGTAACTTGGATGGAGAGTCGCGAGACAAAGATATCTCAAAACCAAGGAGTGATATTGGGCATCTCTTTAGCAATTGTATTCTTTACAAGACCTAATAATATTGTATTTATCATCTCTGTCATTGCTTATATCGGTATATCATTGTTAAAAGGAAATATAAAACAAGCTTTTAATTTTGCTGCAATGGTTATTGTGGGAATAAGCATAATAACAGGAATTATAGTGATTTATCATATACAACAACATACCTTAGGAGAAATGATATATGCAACTGTCTTACATAATCTAGATTACTGCAGAGAAGGGATAAGAGCCAAGCAAACAATTCCTTTGATTTACAATTCATTTAAGAAATGGATGATTCTAATTAATGCTTTTGTTGGATATTCCATAATACGATGTTTCATTTATAAGAATAGAAAATATGGAGTTTTTCTAATTTTAGCTTCTATTACAACAGTGATTAGTATCTTTATATCAGGAAGGGAGTTCCAATATTATTTATTGCTAGAAACTCCTGTGATGGCACTTTCTAGTATTCTTATATTGGTTCATGGGACAAAGGATTTAAAAGAGTATCTTAAAAAAGAGTGGAAAAAGGCAGTTTTATTAAATCTTATAGTTCTTGGATTAATAATTAACTTTGGAAAAAATCCAGTGAGAATAAAGGCGAATATTCAGTCTTATAAGGAAGCATGTATAGAGCTTAGTAGTTATATTCCTATTGATGAACAAAAGGAAGTTTTTGGTTATGATGTGCCAGCTATGTGGTATTACATAACAGATATTACACCTTGCTATAAGTTTTACACCATGCAAGAATGGATGGCAAAAACTAATCCGAAAATAAAGGAAGATATCAATGCTTTTGTATTAAAAGAACAGCCAAAATGGATTATTGCTTATAATGAAGCAGCAGGTACAAATCACAATTTGATGGAGGAATTGCTGAAAAATTATGAGCTGATATATCACAATGAATCAGGCTATTTATATAGGGCTAAGGCATAATAAAAATTTAAAACTGGAACATCTATATAAAGAAATACATAATTACACGTAGAATGAGAAGTATTGAAAAGCAATTGATGTACAAACAAGAGGAAAAATAAATTAGTACAAGGTATAAAAAATAAATTAATTTTAGCGAGAGTTTGGGACTTATTATACAATCTCTTGCTAAAGATAAAATTAGGAGTGAAAACTATGAAATTAAAAAAGAGTATATTGGCATGGGTGATGGCAGTAGCATTGATTTTCTTTAATGTACCAATTACCACAGTATCAGCGGCTGATAACAATTTAACTATTCAAGTGGGAGAAACAACAACTTTTGCAGAGGGGACTAATATAAAAGCTTCAAAAAGTCTTCCTTCTCAACAGTACTATTATTTATCAGAAGATTATAATTCAGTAGCACAATATAATGAAGTGCGTGGTAATAGTTATCAAGGGTATGTACTTCCAACATATGCACAGCTCAGCAATGAATACAAAGCAGCCTTGCAAACCTCAGGTTATATTGTGCCAGATAGTGGAATGATAACTTGGGTTGTTGAAAGAAAAGAAAATAGAACCGTAGCTGAAGAAACTATAGGTATGGATGGACCGGAGACTTATTATAGAGACTTTCCTGTTTACAAGATTTATCCCTTAATTTCCTATGATATTACAATAGATAGTAATATTGAAAATGGAACAATAGCAGCAGATACAACAAAGACTACAAGAGGCAATACAGTAACACTTAACATAACACCAAATTACGGTTATGAATTTGAAAGTGTTTCGGTAAAGGATGCCAAAAATAATGATTTAGTAGTTTCAGATACAGGAAGTGCAAGAACCTTTACAATGCCAGCATATAATGTTCAGGTATCAGGAACTTTTTCTAAAATTCCGCCAACAGTAGATACTATAACAGTAGCACCTATGGCAATAACAATGCACAAGGGAGATACAGAAAACTTTACTGCTACTGTTAGTGGAACTTATGATCCCAATACTGCTGTTACTTGGACTGTAGAAGGAGCAAATAGTGCTAATACAACTATCAGTGGAAGTGGTCAATTAAAGGTTGGCAGTGATGAAACAGCGTTAAATCTTATAGTAAAAGCAACTTCAGTACAAGACGCAACAAAGAGTTCTGTAGCTAATGTAGCTGTAATAAGAGCTAACTTAGTACAAAGTACTGAAAGTAATAAGATAAGTGGAATTGCAGAAGGGGCTTCCTATATTGTAGGAACAGATATAACCTTTGATGCAACAGGTAACTCTATGGACAATACCTCTCCAATCAGTGGTGATATACGTTATGTACCAGTGAGTTGGAACGTTAATCCAAATGGAACATGGACAAGTGCACCTTATACAGCTACCTTTAAAATCAATAATGTAGGAAACTACACTTTAAAGGTTGTATATCAAAAGCAAAATTATGATGGAACTTCATGGGCGGATATAGTAGGTGACACAGATACAAAGGCAGTCTCATTTACTATTAAAAATCTTATTTCTATAGATTCAGTATTAGTATCTCCTACATCAACAACAGTCCAAAAGGGAAAAACTCAAAGTTTTACGGCTACTGTTATAGGAGCTCATGTTCCAAGCCAGAATGTTACATGGACTGTAGAAGGAGCCAATAGTTCTAATACCACTATCAGTGGAAGTGGTGAACTAATGGTTGGTAGTGACGAAACGTCATCAAAGCTTACTGTAAAAGCAACTTCAGTAGAGGATAGTACAAAGAGTTCAACAGCTACAGTGACTATAGTAAGAGATAATATAATACAAAGCGATACAAGTAATAAGATAACTGGAATTAATGAAGGAGCATCCTATACGGTAGGGACAGATATAACCTTTGATGCAACAGGTAACTCTATGAACAATACCTCTCCAATCAGTGGTGATATACGTTATGTACCAGTGAGTTGGAGCGTTAATCCAAATGGAACATGGACAAGTGCACCTTATACAGCTACCTTTAAAATCAATAATGTAGGAAACTACACTTTAAAGGTTGTATATCAAAAGCAAAATTATGATGGAACTTTATGGGCGGATATAGTAGGTGACACAGATACAAAGGCAGTCTCATTTACTATTAAAAATCTTATTTCTATAGATTCAGTATTAGTATCTCCTACATCAACAACAGTCCAAAAGGGAAAAACTCAAAGTTTTACGGCTACTGTTATAGGAGCTCATGCTCCAAGCCAGAATGTTACATGGACTGTAGAAGGAGCCAATAGTTCTAATACCACTATCAGTGGAAGTGGTGAACTAATGGTTGGTAGTGATGAAACGTCATCAAAGCTTACTGTAAAAGCAACTTCAGTAGAGGATAGTACAAAGAGTTCAACAGCTACAGTGATTATAGTAAGAGATAATATAATACAAAGCGATACAAGTAATAAGATAACTGGAATTAATGAAGGAGCATCCTATACGGTAGGGACAGATATAACCTTTGATGCAACAGGTAACTCTATGGACAATACCTCTCCAATCAGTGGTGATATACGTTATGTACCAGTGAGTTGGAGCGTTAATCCAAATGGAACATGGACAAGTGCTCCTTATACAGCTACCTTTAAAATCAATAATGTAGGAAACTATACTTTAAAGGTTGTATATCAAGAGCAGAATTATAATGGAAGTGAATGGGTGGATGTAGCAGGTGCCACTGATATTAAGACCACTTCATTTACAATCACTAGTGATAACAACAATAGCAATGTCAGTGACAAAAACAATAATAGTAACAATAATACGAATTCCACTAATGATAATAATGCAATAAAGACAGATAATAATTCAAATAAAGCTGATGATTCTCTTGATGATGTCCCAAACACTGGTGAGGACAAGTCTCTCGTGTGGTTGTTTATAGTATCACTTATGTCTGGAACAGCAGCTGTGTTTATAAATAGTAAAAAACTTCTGTTAGGTAAGAAGAGGTAAGAAAATTTGCAAAAATAGAGGGGATTTTGGGTCTAACAGGGGGATAAGTAGTATGAGAAGATCTATTACAGTTTTTCTTGGAACTATAGCAATTGTTTCCTTAATTATAGCTAGTACAATTTTCATACAGAGCCAGTATGATAAGAGACATCTGCAGGAAATTGTTGATGGATTAAAGGTATATATGAACCAAGATTACGAGGATGAGAGGACTGAAGTTAAGTCCCAGGATTCACAAAGTAAATATAAAGTAATCTATGATAAGAATCCTGATTTTGTAGGGTGGATTAAGATAGAGGATACAAAAATAGATTATCCCATTATGCAAACTATGGAAGATGAAAATTACTACTTGAATAAAGGTTTTGACAAAGAAGAGAACGAGAATGGCTCATTGATTCTTGATACAGATAGTGTTATAGGTGTTGGAAAAAAAGAAAGTTACCATATAAAACCCTCTACTAACCTGATTATTCATGGGCATAATATGAACTCAGGAGAGATGTTTGGTAAGCTAAGTTTTTTCCAAGAACAAGAATACTGCAATACCCATTCTATAATTGAACTAGACACTATTTACGAACATAGAGAGTATCAAATTTGTGCTGTGTTTTTATCAAAGGTATATAAAAAATCGGAAGAGGTATTTAAGTATTACAAATTCTTTCAAGCAAATAGTGAAGAGGAGTTTAATGACTTTTATACTAACATAAAAAGGTTGTCTTTATTTGATACAGGAGTTACAGCAGAATACAGGGACGAGTTTATAACATTGTCCACTTGTGCATATCATGTGGAGGATGGAAGACTTGGGGTTGTTGGGAAGAGAATTCAATAGTCAAAAAACACCTTACTATCAAGAGGTAAATTTGATAGTAGGGTGTTTTTATTTAACTAGTTATCGAACTTCTTCTTGGTTAAACCTAACCGTAGGACAAGTATCCATCCTAAAACTAATATTGCGGTACTGGTAGTATGGGCTTTATATTTGTCAATTTATAACTCTTAGTTAGTAGTATAGCTAAGCGTATAGCTGCCTGTACCAGTACCACTTACCTTAATGTAATAATTTGAGTAAGGGCTACCAGTGAACTGAATTTTAAAGTTAGTGCCTTCTCCACCATTATCTGCTGATGCAACAAGATTTCCATTGCTATCATATACTTCAGCATAAGTATCGGTAGTACCTGTTGTTTCTAAAATGCATTGACGATTTTGAGTGTTTCCAAACCCAAACTTATAGAAATCAACATCACCAGCTTGTCCTATACTTCCTTGAATTGGTTGATCACTACTCAAATAATCTGCTCCTTCTTTAGTATTGTTCGCAGGTTCTTGGTCTGGAACAGGAACAGGAGGAGTATAAGAACAGAAGGCTACGTAACCTAGAGGAGATATAGCTGAAACCATATGTTCCTGTCCGTCTAGTGGATCATTGTAAATAGTGTTAATAACCCCATTAGTATCTTCAATATATCCTTTTAAAATTACAGAGTGATTTCCACCATTCCCATTTGAAATCATAACTATTATAGGATATCCTTTATCAATACTTTGCATTAATTCATCTTGTGTGTAACCGCATGAATAATCAACGCCTGGATGTAGATCAGATGGTCTTGTATGTACGCTAGGATGAATACTTGGATCTATATATCCGCTACAGTCTTGAAGATATCCTGGCTTGTTGAAGACAGAAGGATATTTGTAATAGTCAGGTCCGTATAGTGTAGGTTCGTTAGAAGAAGCATAATTAGTTTTAGCATTCTTTTGTGCAATTTCTAAAGTACGATCTATTGTATCGTGATTTAAATATGATATTGCCATTGATGCAGTTGATGCCCAGCAAAGCATATCATGTGGTAATTGAAGATATTGTGGTACATTTAAGCATTTTCCTCTTCCAATATCAAGTGAGTACTTTCCAGTAACACCTTGAGAAGAAGCAACCATTAAATAATATGTTTGGTTAGCAGTAAGCGAAACATCTATCATGAAGTTGCCATCATGACCACTGTTCGTATCACTTTTAATAACTTGATTGTTGCTGTCTAAAACAGCTCCATCTACATTAGTTAGACCAGAACTTTTGAAGGTGTATATTCCATCTTTTTTAGGTACAAATTTAAAGTAGTCTATGTCACCTGAATAATTTATACCTGAGCCTGAATACGACACAGCATTATTAGTAGCTAGGGTTAAGTCTCTTGCGGAGGTAAAATCATTGCCATCTAAATCGTAGTCTGAAGCAGTTTCTGATATTTTCAAGTTATAGCTGCCTGTCCCACTTGTTGAAGCGTGATTTATCTTCACATAGTATGTTTGACGACCAGCTAAAGCGGAAACAATTTTCATGTTGTTATCATCACCGTTGTTATCATCTGAAGCAATTAGGTTATGGTTACTGTCATATAAAGAACCGAAGGTATTTGTAGAACCTGTTGTTTCAATTGTAAAATTACCGCCACCAGGAAGGGTAAATGAATAGTAATCTTCGTCACCTGCTGTACCGATTGCTGCAGGCATATTTGTAACAACAGTAGGTAAACTTGTTGCTGTTTCAAACGAATTGTTGGATTCTATCTCTTTGTTGTAATAATTGCAGATAGGATCAATTTTTAATGTGTAGCTGCCTGTGTCAGTAGTATTTTTATGACTAACCTTTATGTAGTATGTATTGCCTGCTGTAAGGTTATAGCATAGCTGAAAGTTGTTAGTGTAGGGATAAGACTCATTATCATTTACATCAAGGATATTCATATCGCTGTCATATAAATATCCAAAGGTATCAGTGGAGCCTAAGGTTGATATTGAATAGCCAGCACTGTTTAATGGTACGAATTTGTAGTAGTCCACATCTCCAGGATTTTCGATGGAACCTTGGATTTCTTGGGTTAAATCAAAGTTTGATGGGATTACAGTAGCTGTAGCCACTGAATCATTAGCTGTACTTTCAGTCATACCTACTGTAGCAAGGGCCGGGATAGCAGATGAAAGTATAACTGTAGATGCTGTAATTAAACAAGCAATACTTTTTTTGAATCTTAACATAATTGTCACCTCATAATTTTTTCATTATTATCTTATTATTAATAATTATGTATTATTATACCTTATAGTGAAGAAAAAATGTACAAAAAGTTCACAAAAAGATAAAAAAATTAAATAAATGCAATATTTATACATGAATATAGGCTAAATTTTTGTAACAATCGTTAATGCAATAGTATAAAGCATCTTATAAAACAAGTTTTTCTAACTCTAAGTGATAGTTTCTATTTTCTATATAGAGTTTTAATGAAATTCCACTAATGGAATTTAGACATAACTGTAAGTTTGCAGGGGTACAACTTTAAAAAAATAGTTTACTTACTTTATATAAGGCAGATATTATAATATAGTTAATTTTGTTAAGTAACTATGATAAAATATGTATTAGAATAAAAATAAATCAGTGTAGTAGTTGAAAAACTTTTATAACTAGATATAAATGGGTGGTGATTATAGATGGAAGGGTATCATATGTGTCCAAAGTTTGAAAATGCTTTTGAGTTATTAGGAAAAAGATGGACTGGACTAATTATACGAGTATTATTAAATGGACAAAAAAGATTTTCTGATATAGCAGATGCAATTCCTAATATGAGTTCTCGTATGCTTACGGAAAGGTTTAAAGAACTAGAAAATGAGGGAATAATCACTAGAAAGGTTTATCCAGAAACTCCTGTGCGTATAGAGTACGAACTTACAGAGAAAGGCCATGAACTTGAAACTGTTATGAATGAAATTCAAAAATGGGCAGAAAAGTGGAACTAGGTTCATAAATATAAGAATATATGAAAGAGGATATCTCATAATAATTGAAAATTATGTGGGAGTATCTTCTTTTTTTATCCATTTTAGACTTGATAAAATAGTGATTTGTGTAAAATTATATATATATGTTTATTTAAATCCAAAATAATCCTCAAAATTTCAAAAAAACTTTTACAATAGGCTATGCATATAGTAACATATATGTATACATATATGTTCTATATGTGCAAAATTAAACCAACTCATAAATTATATAGGCGGAGGGAAAAAAATGATTAAACATCTATTATCACGGGGAAAATTATTACTTTTTGTATCTGTTATGGCTACTTCATCTATTATTGCTGGTGGAAATGCTTATGGTTCTACTGCTTTTACAGGTGTACGTGACGTACCAGCACAACAGATTGTTAATGAAATGAAGGTTGGTTGGAATTTAGGAAATACAATGGATGCCATAGGTGGAGAAACTAACTGGGGAAATCCTATGACAACTCACGCTATGATTAATAAAATTAAAGAAGCAGGCTTTAATACTTTAAGACTTCCAGTAACTTGGGATGGTCATATGGGAGCAGCACCTGAATATACTATCGATCAAACATGGATGAAAAGAGTAGAGGAAATAGCAAATTATGCTTTTGATAATGATATGTATGTTATTATCAATCTCCATCATGAGAATGAATGGCTTAAGCCTTTCTACGCAAATGAAGCTCAAGTAAAAGCGCAACTTACAAAAGTTTGGACTCAAATTGCAAATAACTTCAAAAAATATGGTGATCATTTAATTTTCGAAACAATGAATGAGCCAAGACCAGTAGGCGCAAGCAATGAGTGGACAGGCGGTTCTTATGAAAATCGTGAAGTAGTTAATAGATATAATTTAACTGCTGTAAATGCAATTAGAGCAACTGGAGGAAATAACGCAACAAGATATATCATGGTACCAACTCTTGCAGCTTCTGCGATGAGTACTACAATAAATGATTTAGTGATTCCAAATAACGATAGCAAAGTCATCGTATCTTTACATATGTATTCACCATATTTCTTTGCTATGGATATTAACGGAACATCATCTTGGGGAAGTGATTACGATAAGAGTTCACTTGATTCAGAATTTGATGCTGTTTACAATAAGTTTGTGAAAAATGGTAGAGCTGTAGTTATTGGTGAAATGGGCTCTATTAATAAAAATAATACAGCTGCTAGAGTAACTCATGCAGAATATTATGCTAAGTCAGCAAAAGCTAGAGGACTTACTCCTATATGGTGGGATAACGGATATTCTGTTGCTGGAAAAGCAGAGACTTTTGGTATATTTAATAGAAGCAATCTTACATGGGATGCTCCAGAAGTTATGAAAGCCTTTATAAAAGGTATTGGTGGGTCAAGCACAACAACGCCAACGACACCAACGACGCCAACAACACCAACAACACCAACAACGCCAACAACACCAACAACACCAACGACACCTACAACACCACAATCAGCAGTTGAGGTTACATATGCTATTACAAATAGTTGGGGATCAGGAGCTTCTGTTAATGTAACAATAAAGAACAATGGTACAACACCTATTAATGGATGGACATTAAAGTGGACAATGCCTATTAACCAAACTATAACAAATATGTGGAGTGCTAGTTTTGTAGCAAGTGGAACTACTTTATCAGTAACTAACGCAGGTTATAATGGTACAATAGCAGCTAACGGAGGTACTCAAAGCTTTGGCTTCAATATAAACTATAGTGGAGTATTAAGCAAACCAACTGGGTTCACAGTGAATGGTACTGAATGCACAGTAAAATAGATTTTACATGAAATAATTGTTCCAGGAAATATTGAAAAATTAATTTTAATTATAAACTCTAATGTATCTCAGCCAAGAGAAGGTGCTGAGATACATTTTTTTTATGATAAATCAGAGTAGATGATTGGCATATCTGAGGATAAAATTGATAGTTTAAAAAATTTATAAGATTAACCACTCTAATTGGTTAAGTTTAGGGGATACAGCTCATATATTTATAAATGAGGTTATTTTGATAGTGATAATAATATCACATATTGATACATAACTCATGAAAACCATTAAAGTTTTCAAGCCTATTATAAAAATGAGAAGGGAGATTAATTATGTCACAAACTATTATTGATTCTAAGTCAGAAAGACATTCTTACAAAGTATTTTTCACACAAGAGAATATAAGAACCATATTATCTCTTGTCTATATGGGAAATAACAACTTTGCAATTAATTATAATTCGTGGTTTTCAGGAGTAAAAGCTGGTCATGTTCAAGGAGGGCCAATTGCTATTTCAGGAAATACTAGAATTAAAGCTAACAACAATCCCGATGTACTTGTTACAGTTAGCAATTTTAATTCTGATTTACAGAATCACTCCATCTCTTTACATATAACCATAAATGTGAATATTCCAATGATTGGTCCCCAAATTATCTATAATCAGACACTTGGAGGATACTATACTCCTTCTGTTGTTAGATAGCTTTTGTGCTTAAATTTTTAGCTATAGAGTCTTAAATTTATAACTATTCAGCTATTATAAAAAAACTTATGTTCATTTCTTTAGATTCGTCTAATAGTGTGATTTGAATATTTTTCGCCATATTCTTGGTAAATATATTCACCAAGAAGTGGCGCAGTCTATCTATGATGGAGTAGATTGTGAGCATTAGATCCAGTTGTATTTAAAGTTTTGAGTAAATCTGAACGCATCTCGGTAGTAAAACTAATTTTTATTTATTCTGAATAACTTAAGTTTAAGTTTCGGGTATCTATATAAATAATAATTATTATTTATTGAAAAACATTCTTGACTAATAGAAAAGAATGTGTGATAATTAATTAAAAGTTACTTACTAAAAGTAATTAAGTATAAAAATATACTGTTGTATATAAAAAGAAGTTCATAAAAAATTCAACTGGTCTTTAAAGTATTAAGATTAATAAAATTAATTTTATTAGCTAGGACTAGATAGATAATAATATCCAAGTTTACATTATTTAACATGATGAACTATCTTTTAAATATATAAGAGGATTTATTTAGTCAATAACTTCAATTAAGGCTGATATTAACTATATTAAAATTGAAGTTGCTAAAATTTTAAGAGGAGTGATAGTGGATGTTAAGAAGAATATTAGGCAAAAATATGGGCAGTAGCGACCTAGGATGGTTAAAAAGTAAATTCCACTTTTCCTTCGCTGAGTATTACAATCCGGCTAATACCAATTTTGGTGTACTAAGAGTCATTAATGATGATCTAATTGAGCCTAATACTGGCTTTGATACACATCCACATAGAGATATGGAAATAATATCTTATGTAGTGGATGGGGAACTTACTCATGGTGATAGTATGGGAAATAAAAATACTATATCTCGTGGACAGGTTCAATACATGAGTGCAGGAACGGGAGTTTATCATAGTGAGCATAACTTAGCAAAAGATACAGCGAGGCTTTTACAGATATGGATTCTACCTGATAAGAAAGGTTATAAACCAAATTACGGAGATCATAGATTTCAGTGGAGTGATAGGGAAAATAAATGGCTTCATATGGTTTCAAGTAAAGATGGGAATGCAGCAATAAAAATAAATCAAGATATGAATATTTACTCCTTAGAACTTGAAAAAGGAAAGGATATAGGTTTTACTGTTGAATCGGGAAGACAAGCATATTTAGTTCAAATAGAAGGAACTTCAGCAATAAATAATATTGAACTAGAGGAAAGAGATGCCATGGAAATCGTTGAGGAAGATATTTCAATTAATGTAAAGGAGACCTCTCATATTCTAATTTTAGAAATGAAAAAACAACGCTAGTATTAGGTTTGGTAAATAAATTAATAAGTTATACTAAGATAATAAATAAGCTTTAAGCAAAGTTAATTAGGAGTATAAATCCCTAGCAGAGTAGAAAAATAGACTAAAACAAAAATTGATAAGGTATATCAATTTTTGAAAAAAGTTAAAATGTCAAAGAAAAAAAATTAGTTTAATAAAGAATACAAGATTTAGGAGGAATGGACAATGTCAAAGGAATTTTTAACTGCTGTAGCAGAAAGACGTACATTTTATGGAATTAGCAAGGAAACTACTGTTTCCGATGATAAGATTAAAGAGATTATAGATCATGCTGTGAAGCACACACCATCTTCTTTTAATTCACAAAGTGCAAGGGTAGTCTTATTATTGGGAAATCATCACGATAAATTATGGGACATTACAAAAGAAGCTTTAAGAAAAATTGTACCAGCAGATCAATTTAGTTCTACTGAAGAAAAGATAAACTCCTTCAAAAATGGTTACGGTACAGTATTATTCTTCGAAGATGATAATGTAATTAAAGGGCTTCAAGAACAATTTGCACTCTATAAAGATAACTTTCCAATTTGGTCTCAACAATCAAGCGGAATGCATCAATTTGTAGTTTGGACTGCCTTAGAAAATGAAGGTCTTGGAGTATCTTTACAACATTATAATGAACTTATCGAGAATGATATAAAGGAAGAATGGAATATACCAAGTAACTGGAAACTCATAGCGCAAATGCCATTTGGAAAACCTACAGCTAAGCCAGATGAAAAGCAGTTTAATCCATTAGAAGAACGAGTTAAGGTATTTAAATAATACAGTTAGAAATTTGGAATATAATTTTATAGTTTAGAAAATTAGTTGATAAAAGTACTTTGAATAAAGTGTGAAAATCAATTTATTAAATCATATATAACACCTCTAATTAACAGTTAAACATGTTGATTAGAGGTCTTTACTTGCTTTATTTAGTAGAGAATTTAAGAAAGAAACTGAAAAGGATAATTTTAACGTTATTTTTATTACTTAACATCGTCATGCCAGTCTTTCAAGGAATTTTGAAATTTTTACGGTATAAATGTAGTAACCTATAAAATCTAATTGAAAATGTAATTGATATCTAAGTATAATGGAACAAGGAGGATTTTTTTTACAACGGAGTAAGTTAAAAAATGAGAATTATAAGTGATGTAAAAAGACAAAGGTTTTTAGGGATATAGTTGTTTATGGATCACTAAATGATAACTCAAGTATAAGTATTAATTTTAATGGGATGTCATATTATTATAATAGCGGGTATATTAGAGATAATGGAGCATTAGAGGTAAATGAAAGTACTATATGTGAAACCTTAAAGGGTTATGAGATAAATATTCCGAGAGAAGCAGAATTTATTTTCAGCCAGCTTATAGCTTTAAGACTTCTATAGATGGACAAGATGTAGATATAGTAAATCCAGCATTAAAATAAAGATTTCTTATATTTTCTGGAGGTAGAAGAATGGAGAAACTCAGGAGATTACTAATGCCATTAGGAATGGTAGGGGTACTATTTTATTTTGCACATATCACTATAGGGCAGATTTTGTGGAATGAGTATAATCCAATAACCACAGATATTAGTTCACTTACTGCTGATGGTGCTCCTAATGCAGATTTATTAAAGGTATTTACGCTTATTTATGGCATATGTATGTTTTTATTTGTAGCGGCGTTGATAGAAAAAGCTTTTATTAGCTACAGCAGGTTATTGAGAAGTGGATTTATAATATTAATGATAATGCAAATAACTTCAATGATTGGTTATGGCTTATTTCCCTTAAGTGGAGATAAAACAGAGATGAATTTTCAAAATATGATGCACATTATAGTCACTGTGGTTGTAGTGTTTACAACAATTGCAGCATCTTTCCTCATTGCATTTGGATACTTAAAGCAGGAAAAGACGAAGGAACTAGGAAAATTCGCTTTAGTGATGGCAATACTTATCACTGTCTTTGGAGTCTCTAATCCAATTTCTATGAATTTAGAATTAAATATATTAGGTTTAACAGAACGATTTGTTATTTACACTATACAGACATTTATCTTTATACTATCTGATTACTATACTTTTTTGGCGGGTAAAGATAGAAACTTTAGATAGTTAGAACCGAATTTAATCTTACTGAGGGGCTTTTTAGCTTCTCTTTTTTACTTTATAGGGAATTATAAAATTTTTAAATTAAGGGTAACTATTGGGGTTTCAGTTACTACTAGTTATACTTAATTTACTGTATATACCATAAAATTACGATTTATCAAATAAATTTAGGAGGAGAATATGGTTTTAATTTTAGTTTCATTAATAACAGCAGGTATAGGTTCTTATATAGGAGGTAGGTTAGGAAATACAGAAATATTTTCATACTTGTTTGGTTTTATAGGATTTTTATGTCCTGGTATTTATGTGTTGGAAAAAATTTATATTAAGGTTAACAAAGAATAATAACAAAATAATAAATTAGAAAAGTATATGATTTTTTTAGAACTAGAGTTGTTATAAATTGTGATATAGTTGAAATTAAACGAATAACTGGATATAATTCAATAAGAAATCCTTAATGTGTCCAAATGGTTATTAACGGTTTGATGAATTATAGAAAAAACTTTTAGAGGAAAGGAAATTATTTAATGAGATTAGATAGTATTACAAATTTAGGAATGAACTATTTAAAAGTAGGAATTGTATTGGTTTTAGCCATTGCAATATTATTTGCAGTTAACTACTTTTTAATATACAAGAAATTGTTAAAAGGCACTAAAAAGCTTAATAAAAGAAAATTGGCATTATCAGCAGTATCTTTCTGCTACTTTATATTAGTTGTGGGAGCAGTACTTTTAGATAGGGGAAGTCATTATTATAGTGCCTATGATTTGCAATTATTTAATTCTTATTTAGATGCCTGGAATTCTTTCTCAAAAGTGGCGTGGAGACCAATTATCTTAAATATTATTATGTTTGTTCCCATTGGAATCTTGCTGCCTTTGTGGTCTGAGAAGCTTAAAACTTTTTGGAAAGCCTTTGCGGCAAGTATTGCAATGACTTTTATAATTGAATTTTGCCAATTGCTTATGAAAAGAGGGATTTTTGAATTAGATGATATCTTTGATAATACTTTAGGTGCTGTCATCGGTTATTGTCTTATAATGATTATTTTTCTGCTTAGAAAAGACGTGAAAAAGAAAGGTTTAAAGGTTGCCGCTTGTTTATCACCACTTCTTCTAACACTTGGAACCTTTCTGGGGATATTTGCTATTTATAATAATCAAGAGTTTGGAAATTTGGAAGAGAATTATACTTATAAACAGAATATGAAAGGAATTACTGTTACTTCAGAGGTAGCCTTTGATGACAAAGGTTCTACAGCAGAAGTTTTTTCATCTAAGGTCGCAACAAAGGAAGAAGCTTATGATTTTGCAGAAAAATTTTTCGGTAAATTCAGTGAAGAAATAGATGATAGCATGACAGATGTTTATGATGATACAATCATCTATTATTCAAAGGATCGATTTACAAGTATATGGATTGATTTTAAAGGCTTTACATATTCTTTTTCAAAGCATAGAGAGGAAGAAAAAAATCAAGCGACAACAGCTGATGAAAATAAAATAAAATCAGCCTTAAAAGATTTTGGCATCGATGTTCCTGAAAAGGCAGTGTTTAAAGCTAAACAAGGGAATTGTTATTCCTTTGAAGTCTCAAAAACCAAGGTTGAGGAAGAACTTTATGATGGTATCCTTACTTGTGAGGATTATAACGATGGAACTATATCACGGATAGATAATAAAATAATAGAATATAAGCCTGTGAAGGACTGTGAGATTATTAGTGAAGCGGAGGCTTACAATCATATAAAAGAAGGAAAATTCAAGAATTGTATATATACGGAGTCTATGAATAATGAAGCTATTAAATCTATTGATGTACAAGCTGTGAAACTAGATTATATTTCAGATTCAAAAGGCTTTTTCCAGCCTGTTTATAGGTTTGATATATCGGTAAATGACGTGAGTGGTTATATTATTATTCCAGCTTTAAAGAACTAAGATAAATTTACAGCTAACAGAGTACCAATGCAATTAACTTCAACTTTTAACTATAGCTTATTTCCATTCACTGGTGATAAGACAGACATGAATTTTTAGAACATTATGCATAGTAATTTAAAAGTCCAGGATGCTGGGCTTTTTCTTTTGTAATACATAAGTATACTTAGTAATATGTAGGGATGGTTTGTTGTAATATATTGGCTGGTGATGGTATAATTTAGAGGTAAAATTAGGACTTTGAAGTATTGTGATTATAAAGGGTAGCATATATGCTGTTTTTCGCGGTATATAACTTCAGTTATATAGGCAATATTTGTTTCCAGCTATTTTTAAATACATAATGCTTGATTAATATTTATAATAAGAGGAAGGTATTTCATGATTAGAAATAGATTTTGTTATAAAAAAATTAAATTGTCATATAAGGCAGATAAGTTATTTAAGGAGTTCCTTAAAAATGTAGAAAGTTGTAATTTGAATCCACTAAAAGTATTTACATTACAAGAAATAGCTGATTTAATTCCTTATAAATTATCTAATATAGAGAAGTATTCTACATATAATTATTCATTTATGAGTATGTTTGCAGGCCAAAAAGGTAGGGATTATTTTAATTTTGTAAAACCCTCTGTGAAGAGGAATCTTACAGAGATATGTAATGATTCAGCAAGAAATAATAAAGCATGGCAGAAGTTATTTGCTAATGAGGGCGTGAGGATAAATCCAAAATATATTATGGATTTATGGAATAAAGCTTATTTAATGATTTATAACCCAGAGGAATATTATTGGCATAATATTAATGATGCAATTGAAAAAATTAAGATGGATGGATCCTATTTAGATTCATGGAGTAGCGGAGCAAGAAAAAATTTTGAGGAAGGTGCACGGGTATATTTGATTCAACTTGGAGTTGAGGAAAAGGGTATATTTGCATCTGGATGGATTAATGAACCGTCATATTCAGCGCTGCATTGGATTGAAACTAAAGCTGAGGAAGGCTTATATACAAACTATGTAGACATTGAGTTTGATTGCATTGTAAATCCACATGAGGGAAAGATACTTTCTAAGGAGATTTTAGATAAGCATTTTCCTAGCATGAATTGGTCTCAAAGAGCATCAGGAGTTGAAATGAAAGATGTTGATTTAAATGAATTAGAAGAACTTTGGAGTAGCTTTAGTGGTAAAACTACTGAAATTATAAGAACAAAAGTTGATTTGTTAGCAGAAGAAGTTATTAATCCTGAAAGATATATTGAAGGTTCAACTAGACAGATATATGTTAATGCTTATGAAAGAAATAAGAAAGCAAGAAACAAGTGTATTGAAATTTATGGATATAACTGTTCTGTTTGTGGAGTCAATCTTGAAGAGATTTATGGTGAAATTGCTAAAGAATTTATTCATGTTCATCATATAAAACCTATTTCAAGTATAAATCAGGAGTATGAAATTGATCCAGAAACAGATCTAGTGCCAATATGTCCAAATTGTCATGCAGTTATTCATAGAAGAAACCAAGATATTAGTATCAGTGAGTTAAAAGATATTATAAAAAATAAATAACAATAGGACATTTATAGAAAAGGAGTTGAGAAAAATGAACTTTGAAGAACTAATGAGCTGCCATCGGAAAAATAAAACAGTATTCAATGAATTAGTTGAAAGAATGAAAGAGAATGCTGTAATTCCTTTTATAGGAGCGGGATTATCAGCTTGGATATATCCAACATGGACAAGTCTTATTAAAAATTTGGCTCAAGAATATGGTATTTTTGAGGAAGCAAATCAATTACTTAATCAGGGAAAGTATGAAGAAGCGGCATCACTTCTAGAAGAAGAAATTGTTCGCAATGATTTCTTATTAGAATTACATCGTATTTTTGGATTAAGTAAATTGAAAGATGTAACTCTACCAGAATATATAAAACTTATTCCACATATATGGAAGGGAAATATTATTACTACAAACTTTGACCGAGTAATAGAAACCGTATTTATGCAAGAACAAATACAAATAGATAACATAGTACCTCATTCAGCCAGAGAAAAGGATAGAATACTTAATGCAATTCAACAGGGGTTAAAGCTTATTATAAAACTTCACGGTGATATAGAAGACTACAATCATTTAGTTTTAACAAAGGAAGAATATGATGAGACATATGGTAAAGAAGAAAAAGGTGTGGATTTAACGTTACCTATGACGGAAATGTTAACAGATATAATACACTCAAAAATGATGTTGTTTTTAGGATGTGGTCTTGGCAATGATAGGACATTGCAGGTTATAAAAGCATGTACAAACTTGCGTCATTTCGCGCTTGTTGAACTTCCAGAGGAAACTGCTAATGATGATGAGCCATATTTGCCTAAATTGAGGAACGAAAATGGAAGTTTTATACCTAAATTCAATGAAAGGCGTAAGCATCTTGCAAATCATAGGATCAGTTGTATCTGGTATCCACATCAAAAGCATGAAGCCCTTGAAGTATTAATAAAAGAACTTGCAAGGGTAATTTGTGATTTAGTACCTAGTACAAATAAGGTTGATAAAAATCCTGAAACCAAGAATACGCAAACTAATGTTAATGGTGGAGATAATAATGTTGGAAGTATTACTGCTAACAATATTCAAGGTTCTACCATCAATATAAATATAGGTAATGAGGCGAAAAAAGAGCCAAAAAAATAACAGCCTCTTTGCCGGTAAATGGTGTTAAATTAATCGGTAGAGAGGCTGAATTAAAAGAAGTTGATGAACAACTTAGTAGTGGTGATATGGTTATACTTGTAAGTGCCATTGGAGGAGTAGGGAAAACTGAACTTTGTAAGTCTTATTTTAATAAGTATAAAACTAAATATAATAGTGCCATCTGGATAGATTATAAGGGAAGTTTGAAGGAATCTTTTGCTAACCAATGTAAATTAGATTCTTTTATTGAAGATGATAATATAGATCAGCGATTTGAAAAAGTTATTAAATATTATGAAGATGAAAATAATAGCAATTCATTAATAATCATAGACAATGTAGACAATGAAGAGGATCAGAGTTTGCTACAAATAACAAATCTTATTTCAAATAATATAAGAATACTTGTAACATCTAGAATGGTAATAGAAGGTTATTCTACTTATTCATTAGAGTTTTTAAATAAAGATAATTGTAAAAAACTTTTCTACCAATATTATAAAAGACAAGAAGACGACAGTAACTTAGAAAAGATCATTAGCCTGGCAGCGCGTCACACACTGATTATCGAGCTTCTTGCAAAAACAGCCCAAAATTCAAGGATAAGCATAAAGAAGCTATATGAAATACTTTTAGATAAGGGCTTTAATCTAAATGAAGTAATAAAAGAAAAAGTATCTATGATCAAGGATGGAAATATAGTTTCAGAGCAACTTTTTAACCAACTGTTGAAAATTTTCGATCTATCAACGATTTCTGAAGAAGAGCAATATATACTGATGAATCTTTCGATTTTACCTCAAGTCGGTTTGCAAGAACTAGTAGAATGGATTGAACTTGAGACAATGGAAGAGATTAATTCTTTAGAGAAAAAAGGCTGGATTTCTATTAATAGTGTTGATGCAAAAGATATAATATATGTTCATCCGTTAATACAAGAAACAATTCGCTACCAGCTAAACCCCACCACTGATAAATGTGTTAAACTGATTGAAGCTATAATAAGAGCGCTACATACACGACCTACAGACAATTCATTAGATAAAAAGGTATATACTATTTTTGGTGATTATATATTGAAATATATAGATGAAGAAACTGAGAGAATCGCGACACTAAGCAATAATTTATCTAGTATATATATAGATTTGGGAAACCTAGGAAAAAGTCTAGAATATCAGCATAAAGCTGTAGATATAAGAGAAAAGGTATTAGGAGAAAATCATCCAGATTTAGCAACAGCATATAATAATTTATCTAGTATATATAAAATTTTAGGAATACCAGAAAAAAGCCCAGAATATCAGCACAAAGCTGTAGAAATATATGAAGAAATGTTGGGGGATGAACATCCGTTTTTAGCAACATCATACAATAACTTATCTCTTATATATCAAGATTTAGGGGAGGTAGAAAAAAGCTTAGAATATCAGAAAAAAGCCGTAGATATAAGAGAAAAAGTGTTAGGAAAAAAACATCCAGATTTAGCGATATCATACAATAATTTATCTATGATATATCGAGATTTAGGAGAGTTAGAAAAAAGCCTAGAATATCAGCAGAAAGCTGTAGAGATATATGAAGAAATGTTAGGAAAAAAACATCCATCTTTAGCAACATCATATAATAATTTATCTCTTATATATAAGGATTTCGGAAATATGAAAAAAAGTTTAAAATATCAGGAGAAAGCTATAGAAATAAATGAAAAAGCATTAGGAGAAAATCATCTGTATATGGCAATATCGTACAACAATTTGTGTAGCATATATCAAGGATTAGGAGAACTAGAAAAAAGCCTAGAATTTCAACTAAAAGCTATAGATATTGCTGAAAAAGTATTACCAAGTAACCATCCTAATCTATTAATTTTCCGTAATAATTTAGCTAATATTTATAAAAAAATAGGACAAGTAGATGAAAGCCAAAGTTCTCACCTTAATACTGAGGAAGTTTTCAAATAATATTTAGATTATATATTGTTTCTTTTGTGTAAATGAAAATAGTTTATACATAAATTAAAATTAGTTATTACCTTTTCTAAATTAATGAGCTTGGACTGCATCCAAGCTTATTTCTATATAAACTTAAATATCCAATTCAAAACCTAGCAACAAAGTAATACTTTTTAATCTATGAATCCTAATAAGCTTATATATTTTCTCAGTAAAAATCTTTGAAGGGAATAAGATAATGTAAATGACTAATGATATATATGTTACAAAAACGCAATAGATTTATTCCGATAGCTTAAGAGGAGTGACATATATAATGAAATCAAAGATAAGAAAAATAATAGCAGTAATGATGCTTATAGTATTTATTAGTCCCAAGGCAAGCTATGGGGATACTATGAAAGCTACTGTTGAAAAGATAACTAATACACAAACTGCAAAATTGCTCTTTAATCTTACAAAAGCATCCTTTAATAATATTGGGAACGAGAAAAACACAGTATTAGATATAGCTAATCCAGCACAGGAACAATTATTATTGCAAGCTATGTCTAATGTGATGCAATTATCAATTGGGCAAAGTTCTCCCTACGGTCCAAAGGTTGAAGCACTAAAGGGAAAAAATGATATAGTGCAAAATTTTGAAGCTATAAAGAGGGTAAGAGGAACTTTAACAATTATAGATATAAGAGAAACAACCTCTAAGGAACAATTACAAAAGATTTATAAAGATTTAGAGGGATACATAGCACAATTTAACATAATTAAAAGCAACTTAGAAAGACATAAAATTACCTATAAAAATTCTTTACCAGACTTGTTTTTTGCGGAGCAAATTATGTTTATTGTTGATAGCTATAGTATTTGTCTAAGGCAACAGCAAAATTTAATAGTAGCCTTGGAAAATGATAAAATTGATGCTAAAAAATTATTTTATTCTAGTTATTTGATTCCAGTCTATTATTATATAAATTTAGCTGACCAAATGGTAGCCTATGTTGAAACATATTTTGTAATAGCGTAATTTAAAAAGCTTCTTTGTACTTAATCTGTATACTTTCATCCTTTGAAATGATGGAGATAATACTGCAGAAGTATTACTTTTGCTTTTTTTATAGTTATCCTTTTTTGGATAGATTAGTTTGATTTATATTACATAGTATTGATGATTTTCACCATAAAATAATTAGTTATCATTCTAATAAATCATATATAATATTTGGAGTTAATTATGTGTCTACCAATAAGAATTATTCTATTGCCTTGATGTTAAATAAGGGTTAAAACTTAGATTTATCAATAAATGGAGGATAGGGTAGGTGTGTTTTGAGAATTTATACATTATTTCCTTGTATAATCAGTTAACTATCTATATAATTATAAAGTCTGATTAATATATTAATTGAGATAAATAATCTTCATAAGTTATACTGATTTTTCAATATGTTTATAGAATTTCGATGAAGTTTCAATAATGGAAGCTATATAGAGAATTGTATAACTCTTTAAATCGTTACATAGAACTTAGTGATATTTTAGTGGGCATATATTTATTGTTTTAGGAAAGACAAGGTTTTTAGTTAGAAACTTTAAGATAAAGGAAGTGATTCAAAGGATGGATTTAAAAAAGAAAAAGTTAGTAATAGCACTATTGGTGGCAATGTTCATAGGTGCTATCGAAGGAACTGTTGTAACCACAGCTATTCCAACTATAGTAAAAGAGCTTCAGGGGTTTGAAATTATCAGCTTGGTTTTTTCTGTATATTTATTAGCATCTGCAATTTCTACACCTATATATGGAAAGCTATCAGATTTGTATGGAAGAAAAAATGTGCTCACCGTAGGAATAATAATATTTTTATCAGGAAGCTTTTTATGTGGACTATCACAGAATATGTTTATGTTAATAGGAGCTCGTGCAATTCAAGGGCTTGGAGCAGGTTCTATATTTACAGTTACATATACAATTATTGGGGATGTCTTTACATTAGAAGAAAGACCAAAGATCCAAGGAATTATAAGCAGTGTATGGGGGATTGCAAGTCTTGCTGGCCCATTGCTTGGTGGAATATTAATAGATGTTCTGTCTTGGCATTGGATATTTTTTATCAATATACCTTTTGGAATATTATCGGTTATACTGATACAAAGAAACCTACAAGAGAACTTTGAGAAAAGGAAACACACTATAGATTTTGCAGGAATCATCACCTTATCTGTGGCTATGCTTATATTTCTAAATATTTTTCTAACCACGAAAAATAGTAGTTCTGTTGATAATAAATTCATTATAATATCACTAATTATAACTGGGATTTTATTAGTGGCATTTTATAAAATTGAAAGAAAAGCAAAGGAACCAATTGTTCCTTTTGATATATTTACAAAGACCAATGCAATTGTAAATATAATAAGTTTTTTATCATCAGCAATACTAATATTGGCGGATGTTTATTTGCCAATATATATGCAAAATGTCTTGGGATATGATGCTAAAATATCGGGACTAGCTTTAGCACCTATGTCATTTGCTTGGCTGATATCTTCAGTGATATTAGGTAAAGCTATAGTAAAATACGGTGGAAAAGCAATAATACTAATTTCAAATGCTATTATACTTGTTAGTGTATTATTGTTACCGACCTTAGGAATAAAATCATCCCTAATATTAGTAATAATTTATGTTTTTATAATGGGCTTTGGTTTTGGTGGTGCTTTTACTACCTTAACAATAGTTATCCAAGAATCTGTAGTGTATAACAAAAGAGGTGCTGCGACGGCAGCTAATTCATTGCTTAGAACATTGGGACAAACTATAGGGGTAAGCGTATTTGGAAGTATATTCAATTTATACATAGTTAAATATTTTACTCAGCGAGGAATAAATGGAGTAGATCCAAGTAATTTATATACATCATCTACATATAGCAGTGTTATTAGTAGTGATCAGGTAAAACTTTCAATAAACAATTGCTTGCATGGGTTATTCATAATACTTATAATTATCTCTGCTTTAGCGGTAGTTTTATCAATAATCATGCCTAAAATATCTCAAAAAGCAGAGAAAGTTAATAATTCTCAAGTAATAGGGGAATAATAAGAACTAAAGACTTGTGTTGAAAAATGCCCTATAGAGTGCAATAATAGTATTCTTACTCTGTAGGGTTCTATTTTAAATTAAATATCCTAACATAATTTTATATAAAATAAAAAAAATTGTTTGCAAAATTTAAAAATTATTTGATAAAATATAAGTAGAGAATTTTAAGTTGAGATTTTGACATATCAGACACATTACCTGTAAGATTTTGAAATAAAAACTCCAATAACGATAGAGCAGTTTTGCACTTTTTTTTATATATACACCTGAAAACGTTTACAAAAGTAAAACTGTCAGTTCTAACTTAGTATCTAAAAAAATCCGAAAAAAGAGGAGCAAAGACTATGTTTAAAATAAATGATTATATTATCTATGGTGGAAATGGAGTATGCAGGGTATTGGATATAGGAATACCAGCGATAAATATAGGTGATAGCAAAAGAAAATATTACACTCTACAACAAGTCTATAAAAATGGAAGTGTCATATATACTCCAGTTGATAATGATAGAGTTGTTATGAGAAAGTTAATATCAAAGGAAGAGGCTAAAGAGTTAACTCGGAATCTTGATTCAATAGAAATATTACTTATTGATGACGATAAAATGCTTGAAGAAAGATACAAAGAAGTTATGAATAAATATGACTGTACAGAAATGATCAAAATAATTAAAACTTCATACTCAAGAACAAAGGAACGCTTAGAACAAGGAAAGAAAAATACTATGATAGATGATAAATATCTAAAAATTGCCGAAGAAAATTTATTTGGAGAACTTGCTATTACACTTAATAGGACGAAGGAACAGATTAAAGATTTTATAGATCAACAAGTAAGGAAACCCTATAACTTGGAAGAAGGTGTTTAGTAGTAGCAATTGAAAAATACTGTGGAATGGGAGGTTTACATGAATAAATACTCATTATTAGAATTAACTAACTTGCCAGAGTGTAGTGGATTATCAGAACATGGAAGATGCACTAGATTAAATGTTTTTTATTGCCAGGGGGAAGGGTGTACTTTTAAAAGCACTAAAGAAGAAGAGCGTGCTTCAATTAGTAGTGCATATCAAAGGCTACTAAGCCTTGATGTTTCAAAACAAAAACAAATTGCTAGGAAATATTATGGTGGTATTATGCCTTGGAATAAAGAAAGTAAGAGTTATAAATTGAAGAGTGTTATCTTTTAATTGCAAGAAAGAACCAGTAAGCTTCATGAAAGTATATTTTATGAGTAAATAATAAAAAATATATAGAAGACTAAATGAAATTTCTATATATTGTTGCATGAAAACGTTTACAAGTGATTCTTTAGAGTATACTTGGAAGTTATGTTTTAAGTAAAAATCATTAGTGTTGATATTAAATTTGGATAAATTAAGGAGGTAGAGAAATGGACTTGATCAATGAGAGGGTTGAACACATTAATTTTGGTGCTGGAGTCATTAATGAAATAGATGGTAGTAAAGTATGGGTGGATTTTAAACAAGAGGTAGGAATAAAGGCATTTATATATCCAGATGCATTTGGAAAGTTTTTAAAGGCAGTAAATACAACGATACAGAACAATATAATGGAAGAATTGAATATAAAACAAGCGGAGATAGAACGTAAGCGTAAAGAAAAAGAACTAGAAGCTGCTGAATTAGAAAAAAAGAAAGAGTCCACAACCGTAAAGAAAAAATCAACAACTAGGGTAACAAAAAAGAAAATTACAAGTTGATAGTGTTTAATCTTTAAAAAATGGAAAAGTGAAAAGGCTTATGAGAGGTGATGAAAGTAAGTGAATATAAATAATGATAAAATTAAAGCCATAGAAACAGTTATGAGCCAAATAGAAAAACAATTTGGAAAAGGTTCTATTATGAAGCTTGATAAAGCCTCAGTAATGGATATTGAGACTATATCAACAGGGAGTTTGGCTTTAGATATAGCACTTGGAGTTGGTGGAGTCCCTAGAGGAAGGATAATAGAAATATATGGACCAGAATCCTCGGGGAAAACTACTGTTACCTTACATGTAATTGCAGAAGCACAAAAAATGGGTGGCACTGCAGCTTTTATTGATGCTGAACATGCGTTAGACCCGTCTTATGCTAGGCGATTAGGTGTTAAGGTAAATGAGTTACTAGTTTCCCAACCAGATAATGGGGAACAAGCTTTGGAGATTGTAGAAGCTCTTGTAAGATCAAATTCTGTAGATGTAATTGTTGTTGACTCAGTGGCAGCACTTGTTCCGAGAGCTGAAATAGAAGGAGAGATGGGGGATTCTCATATTGGGTTGCAAGCGAGGTTGATGTCTCAAGCTTTAAGAAAGCTTACTGCTGCAATTAATAAATCAAAGTGCGTTGTTATATTTATAAATCAATTAAGAGAAAAAATTGGTATTATGTTTGGTAGTCCAGAGACAACAACAGGTGGACGTGCACTTAAGTTTTATTCATCTATAAGGTTAGATATAAGAAAAATTGATACTTTAAAATCAGGTGAAGAGATTCTTGGGAACAGAACTAGGATAAAAGTAATCAAAAATAAGGTTGCACCACCTTTTAAAAAAATCGAATTTGATATAATGTATAATGAAGGTATTTCAAGAGAGGGTGACCTTATTGATATAGCTGTTAACGAAGGTATAGTTGAAAAAAGTGGAGCATGGTTTTCATATAAAGCAACAAGGCTTGGACAAGGCAGGGAAAATTCTAAGCTGTTTTTAAAAGAGAATCTTGCTGTAGCTTCTGAGATAGAAAACCTGATTAGACAAAAGTACAATTTACCACTGAAAAAGTCAGTTATTAATGAAGAAATTATAGAAAAAGAACTTTTAGGGGAAGAGGAAGATGTGATCTCTCAAATAGTAGGAGAGTAATAGAAACTAGTATTTACAAAAGTTGTATAATATGCTATGAATTTTTTAGAGATCTAAACTAAATATTTGTGTTTATAAAAGCCCTATAGAGTATAAAACCAAGGTTTCTACTCTATAGGGCTTATTTTAGATTAATTATTCGATACAGCTTAATGCTAAAAAATCTCGGAATACCATTGAAGGGTGTAATATCATCTGCATTAGTCTTTTATAGCTTATCTAGAAAATCTAATTGCACAGAAGAAATTTTGCTTTGGTATGATGGCATTTTTAGAGAAATTCCATACTTGTTACAGGCATCTGATAGAAGATACCAAAGCTTATTCATATTTCTAGCAGAGCATTTGTAGTTGTTGCCAAAGCTTTTTTCGTATTTTTCTCTAATACCAGGAAAGTTTTCATCTAGCTTCTCATAATAATAGTATCTCTGCATATCTCTAAGGGACATCCCAAGCCATGGAACTATGTATTTAACGCCATAGTAATTTGCTTTTTCCACTATATCAAGTATGTTTTCCTCAGTATCTTCAATGAAAGGTAGTATAGGCATCATTGTTATACTTGTGCATATACCAATTGTAGCAAGAACACCAAGAGCTTTGAAACGATCAGTAGATGACGGCGCAAAGGGTTCAATTTTTTTTGCTAAAGCATCATTTGTGGTAGTGATAGTAATCGCTACAGAAGCATAGGTTTTATTAATCTCCTCAAGTAGATCTATGTCTCTTAATATTAAATTACTTTTAGTAGTGATATGGACAGGAAAGTTATATTCAGCAATTGCTTCAAGACATCCTCTAGTCAAGGAATATTTTTTTTCAGAGATAGTGTAGGGGTCACTCATAGATCCAGTACCTATGGTGCCTTTTTTTCGCTTACCTTTCAGTTCTTTCCTAAGCAACTCTATAGCATTTCTTTTCACAATAAGTTCATCAAAATTTTCTATCTTATAGCACAAACTTCTAGAGTCACAATATATACAGCGATGTTCGCAGCCTCTATAGATATTGAATAAATAGTTAGTGCCAAACCAACCTGAGGGTTTTTTATTAGGAGATAGTAAAACCTTAGCATCGATCTCTTTTATCAAAAAAAATACCTCCTTTATAAAATATATTGAATAGTATAATATTTACAAAGTAATCTTAAAGTATTTTATAGTATAACAAAGATAGTTTGTATAAAATAGCAAAAGGCGAAGTTATCTTTAATTTAATAATTTAACAAAAATGACAAAGTTACAAACTTAAATACAAATATTGTCTAATGGGAGCTTTTGATGTATAGTTATAGCTAAGGTAAATGCGATGAATTTGGTCCTTCCTTAGTATCCAGGAACTAAGTTTGGCAACTGTGCTACTTTCAAGCCATCTTTTGAAAGTACTTAAGATTTTTCTTTATATTTTTTCATCATAAAAGCTATCATAGGTCTAAGCAGCACTATGGTAATAATCAATAATATAGGAAATACAAAATTAATACTCCCACCGTTTTTATAAATTTCAAAGGGTATTAATATTTCAATTTTAAATAGATATCCTATAAGACTGTAAATAGAGCAAGCACATATTGCAAGAATAATAGTCAACTTATCATTCTTTAGAGCAACTATGTGTTTTTCATTAATTTTTTTAGTTTTATCCTTAAGCTTTCTGGATCTAATCAACGAATATGCTGACCACAATGCGAAAATAAGAAAGCTTAAATAAATTAGTTCTGCTTTTATCATAAGTTTATCCTCCAGATTTAAAGTTGAAGTTTTTCAGTGGAAACTTAAAATATATTTTTCTAAGATAATTGTAAAATATTAAGGGACCGACTAGTAGAATTGTATTATATAAGTTCTAATGATGTTTCTACATTAAATTCAAATACCGTTTATACTAGCAATGTAGATTTTTAATTGGAATATATATATTTTATCATCCTATTACATCAGTTAAAAAGCAAAATATTTCATAAAATATTGGAAATGATACAAAAAGAAATAATCGCATAAATATAATTGAGAATTAATAATTAAAAATGTAAAGTTATAATTCTCAACTCTCAATTACTAATTGAAAAGGGGAATATTTATGCCAATTTATAGAGTAATTAAGGATTCAAATAATCCTTATGTGATTGTTAATAAAGATTTTATAAATGATGAAAGATTAAGCCTTAAAGCAAAAGGTTTGATGCTTTATTTCCTTAGTAAGCCTGATCATTGGGAATTTTATGTAGGAGAGATAAAGAAACATACAAAGGATAAGGAAACTGCCATTGCTTCAACTATAAAGGAACTGTTAGAGGTAGGGTACATAAAAAGAACTCTCAAAAGAAAAGCTGGAAAATTCCTTGGTGGATATGTTTATGATGTCTATGAAGTACCAGAGGATAATAGTTTTATTTCAGTAGAACAAGAAAGACAAGCCACTACTTCGTGTTGTCAAGTAGAAGAAGAGGAGAAACAGGTTGTTGGCTCATATTATATAGTACAGGAAGAAGAAGCCACTACTTCGTGTTGTCAAGTAGAAGAAGAGGAGAAACAGGTTGTTGGCTCATGTTATATAGTACAGAAAGAAGAAGGCACTACTTTGTGTTGTCAAGTAGAAGAAGAACAAGAACAAGAACAAGCTGTGGATTCAAGTTATCCAGTACAGAAAAAAGAGAAAGATAGACAAGCTCTCTCTTTTTGTTATTCAGCAAACTTAAAAGAAGGAAATCAACATGTTGGAAAAAATACCAAGGTAGGAAAGTTCCATACTGGTGAAAAAGCCGCAATGGAGAAATGCCATATCGGTGAAAGAGCCGCAATGGAGAAATACCATATCGGTGAAAATACCAAAATGGAGAAATACCACATAGGTGAAAATACCAAAGTGGAATTTTACCAAAATGGAGAATCACCGAAATGGGAAAATCCAATGCTATTAAATAATGATCTTTATAATAATAATTACTTTAATAGTAATAATGATATATATACCTCCGATTTTAAAAAATCAAAGGAATTTAATTTAGCACTTAACTATAGTTTTAATCAATGAAATAGAATAAAAAGTTATTAGTTGTAAAAAATATAGAAAAATAGTTTTAGAAATTATTGTAATGTTTTATATAGATATAAAGAGAATATAGCTATAAGATAACGTTTTCCATAAAGTTTATTTTTTACAAAGTAAGTTAAAGTCTTGATATGTGCTTAACAAAATAGTATTATTATTGTCGTATATTAAAGTCCTTTAGTAAAATTTTAACTTGATTAGCTATAAAAACTATTTAGGATATTGTAAAATAAGCGATTAAATAAATATATTATAAAGAATTCCAGCTTCAGATGTTGACTTATCCTTGTAATATCTTGGGGAAATGAACTAATAGAAGCATTTGTAGTATCAGCTATATATACCTAGTTAAAGTTATAGCTGGGAACCCTATGGTAGGGTTATTAAGACGTAGTATTATTAATAATTTATAACAGTATTTATGAGGAAGAAGCATAACATTTTATGGAGGAGGAATACTATGGAAATGTTATTTTTTCTATTGATGTTGGTAGCCACGCTAGCATTAATAACTATGAAATTTTTTGCTATAACAGGAAGCTTTGTTATTTTAAAGGCACTGGCTAGTGCACTTTTTGTTATTACAGGAATAGTAAGCTATAAGACTAAAAAAGAGAATAAAAAGTATTTTATATGGATTTTGCTTGGGTTAATTTTTTCATTCTGTGGAGATGTATTTTTGGAATTGAATAATACTCCTAAATTTCTAACTTTAGATCTAACGCATATTAAAGGGGTTCTATTTATAAATGGTGTAGGTAGTTTTGCTTTAGCACATATAATGTATTTTATAGGATTTAGCACTTTAAGAAAGGTAACTTTAGTGGATATTGTTATTACTATAGCCATCGCTTCTCCGATGATTTTTCTTGAGCTATTTGGAGATTTTCAATTTAATGGGCTTCAGTTAGTAGTTATAGGATATACAATATTAATTTCACTAATGGTAAGTAAAGCTATCTCTCTTTATAAATATTACCTAAGAAATAAAAAAGCTGTCATAATGACTATCACAGGAGCAATGATGTTCTTAGTATCAGACATTATTTTATTATTCTTGTTATTCAGCAAAGGTGATTTTATTGAACCAGATAATTTAAAATATTTAGAGTATTCAAACTTAATTATTTACTATGTTGGACAAGGAATATTAGCACTGAGTTTAGGACAAAAGTTTAGTGTTCGTAAAAAAGTTAATGAGACACGTAGGCTGTCGAACTTGGTAAAATAGTGAATCTTATTAGTAAGCTGAGAAACAGTTTTGAAAGCATATATAAAGGATACCTTGATACATTGTGGATAGAAGCAAAATTTACTTGTAAACTATGGATTTGCTAAAGTATAATGTTAGTAAGAAACTATGGAGAATATCACAAAGAAATAATTGATTTCAAGTGTGTATATAGAGGTATATTAGATGAAAGAAGTTGTTTTTTCGCAATATGTAGAAAAGGATAAATTAATAGAAAAACTATTAAAGAACGGTATTGTAATATTAGATTCTAATTCATTACTTAATGCTTATATATATGATAATTTTGATAGAAAAAAGTATTTTGAAATCCTTGAGATTTTAAAGAATAGATTAATGCTTACTAATTTATCTGCTCAGGAGTTTTATACTAACAGGTTAAAGCTTATATCAAATAAAGCAAGGGTAAAGGAAACTTTAAAAAGTGAAGTGGAATTTGCTATTGATAAACTAATTGTAAGTATTAATACTGGAGACTTCAATGGACGAAAACAGGCTATAAATAGTTTCATAAAATATGAAGGCAGACTTCAAGAAAGTATACAAGAAATTTTGAATAATACAAAGCTAGAACTTGAGCATATTATAGATTCACATACTATAGACATCGATGATAATTATATGGAAAAAGACACTGTTTTAGATAAAATGCAAAAATTATTCGATGATAGGGTAAGCGAGGAATTTACAAAAGATTACCTTGCAGAATTATTTGAAGAAGGACAGAAAAGGTACGAAACTAAAATGCCACCGGGATATATGGATAGTGCCAGACCAGAAGGTGAAAGATACAGAGATCTAATTATTTGGAACGAAATTATAACCATTGGTCAGTCAACTCATATGGATGTTCTCTTTGTATCTGATGATAGAAATGAAGATTGGTGTGATACTCTAAATGGCATGGAGTTGGGGCCTAGAAATGAATTAATCAAAGAGTTTTATGATTCTACGAGGCATCTATATTATTCTGTTTCTACAGAAAACTTTATAAAACATTCAGCAAGGATATTCAATATAGAAGATACAGAATCTTTGCAAAGACAAAGCCGAATTATCGGAAAAGAGATGTCTAGTTCAAAGTAAAGTTTTATAAAGAAACTCTATGAGTAAAGTTTACATTAAAGATTGCTGCATAAAAAAGAGTAGATATGATTATATTTACTCCTTTTTTATTATAGAAAAAATCAATGGATTAAACTGATAAATATACATAAGGCCTTGTAAATAGACAGTTTTTGCGAAAAGCAAGAATGGACTATTATGTATGGCTTTAGTTTAAAAACAAATATATGATAGGAAACGGAAGTATAGGGGGAAGAAACGATTTGAATAATATAAGTTTTGAAACTGTAACTACTGATAAACAAATTTTGAGCAACGTAGATTTAAGTAACATAGATTTAAGTAATGTTGACTTAAGTAAAATTGATCCAAGTAAGATAGATTTAAGTAAGATAGACCCAAGTAAGCTTGATATGAGCAAGATAGATACAAGTAAGTTAAATTTAGATGGGGCAGGTTCTGAGATTATAACTGCAACCACAGTGGATACTTCTAGCATAACTACTCAGTTAGTAAAATCTTTTCAAGAGCAAAATGAGGTAGGTTTTGCGGTTATAATTATGACATTAATTGTGTTTATTTTAGGAATCCTTATGTTGAGAAGTGTCTGGAGTTACTTTAATGGACTTTCAACAAGATTTAAAGAGGCGACAAAGAATGTAAACAGTCAAGAACTGTATGAAATAGAATTTAAAGATTCAGAGGTTAGAAGCATCGTAAAAGAATTTAAGAGATCTGCAAAAGCTGGAATTGAAAATGTAAATACTGAAGTAATTATTTCAAAAAACATAAAGGGTAGAATGTATCTCTTTGAGGAATTTGTAAAGATAATCCCTTCAGTTGCTACAGGTCTAGGGTTATTAGGTACTTTCTTAGGGCTTACTTTAGCTATCGCTCAAACAAAGAATTCTTTAGCAGGGGTAAGTAGTATAGTTAGTTTTACTATAAAACTTCAGCAGCCAATAGCAAGTATGGCATCTGCCTTTTGGACAAGTATTGTAGGGGTAGTTGTATCTTTAACTATGAATGCTCTTATAGTTAATATGAGAAAATCTAAGGATGAGTATTATGATTTACTTGAAGATTATTTAGATAATGTGATTATAGTAGAAGGATCAAGAAAATCAAAGAGTATATCTGAAGAACTAGTAGCTTCTTTAGAAAAGACCTTTAATGATATGGCAGAAAAAATATCAACATCTATAAAAGAAGGTATCAAAAACAGTCGAGATGGTGGTTTAGGTTCTAAGATCACAGAGGACGAATTTTTAAGTTATACAGATGAGCTGAATTCTATAGTCCTAAGTATAAATAGTAATTTAAGCAATATCAGTGCGCCTATTGAGGAATTTAAAAATGTCATAAGCAACTTCGCTCTTATATCAGAGGATTTAAATACACGCTTTGATAATAGTGTTACAAGGCTTGTAGATAATATCTCTGGACTTGATGAAAACCTAGGTGGGATTCAGAATACAATTGAAAATAACAACTCATATATAAAGAATATCGAAGAAACCTTAAAGGTTCAAAGTAAGAATCTTACTAATAGTTATCAAGGGTTGACAGAAGGTGTGGATATTTTAAAATCTGCTACAATGAAACAACTTGAGAGCATTAAGCAAATTGGGGAAACTTTAAAAGGTAGTTTGGCACAACTTATGAATAGTACTGCAAAAAATAATGGTGATATTGAAGTAAATCAAAGTAAGGAGCTTACTGAGGCTGTTAAGGAATTAGATATGACCTTAAATGCTATTAAGAACGCTACTAACGAACTAGCTAAAAATTCTTTGATAGTAGGGCAAATGGTTAAAGGGACTAATCAGTGGCTTCAAACTATTGATAAGGATGAAATTGCACAGGATTATTTAGAGAGGAAGTAATATTATGAAGGCAAGAAGTCGGAGACATAGAGCCAATTATGAACCACAATCTTATTGGGAATCCTTTGTAGATATTATGACCTCAACAGCCTTGGTTTTCTTCTTCATTTTAATCCTTGCCTTGGGATATCTTACAGTGTTTGTAGAGGATACTGCTGAGGAAAGAGCAGATTTGTATGTAAATATAGAAAGCGCTCTAAGTCAACAGCAAGCAAATCCTGAGGTGATAGATTTTGATAAAAGTGAAGGTCGTATAATCATAAAAACTGAGAGTTTCTTTGATTTAGGTCAGTTTACTTTAAAAGAAGAGGGAATTAATACAGCTAATATGCTTAATGAAGTGTTTTCTAAATTATTAAAAGACAAAAATATAGAGAATGCTATTCAATACATTGAGGTAGTTGGACATACAGATTATATAGGGAACACTATTGATAATAGAGAGTTATCTACACAAAGAGCAGTAAGCTTTTTAAATGCTATGATGCCTATGGACAGTGAATTGGAGAATACCTATGGTTATAAATTTAAAGCTTCAGGTATGTCTGAATTTGAAACTAATGCCACTAAGCAGTTGCGAGATAGAGGACAAGATCAATACAATGAAGAAGCAACTGAAAAAGATAGAAAAATTGAAGTTAGAATAATTTTCAAGGATGACAATATAAATAATGCTGTTAAAGAAAAAGTGAAGAAAGGGATTAATTAGACATCTATAAAGTATAAGTGATATTTATGAACTGTTAATTGAGTTTAGATGTCTTCCTTATCGGGTGATAGAATGGAGTATGAGGAAATTATAGGCGAAGACCTAAAAAAAAGAACAATTAGCTATTTAAAGCTTTATAACAGTGAGGATTATTTAAAAGGATTAATTTCTTATCTTAAAAAAAGAGGCTATGGCTATATAGTAAATGAGATAGAGAAGGTAGTTGAAAATAATAAAGAAAACAGTGTTGAAGAAATCCTAAAGCTTCTGATAGATGTTGATTTAATTGATAAGCCGAGAATCAATATAAATAATGGGTTTGAAAAAAAATCTAGAATACTTTATAAACAAGCTAAAGGTCTGGAACTTAGAAGAGAAATCATTATTACTTCTTACAATTATCCGTTAAAGATAATTCATATAGCAGCTAAAAATGAAGAGATTGTTAAAGGGAGTTGTAGTGAAAATACTGTAACTGTGGATATAGTTATACCAAGTGGTGTTGAAAAAATCTACAACGTCACTGAAGAAATTATTATTATTACTAATTACAATACAGAGAAAGTTCATTTCACTATAGAAGCTGAAAAGGAAAATCACCGTAATACAAAAGTAATCCAAGGAGAAAATAGCAATTCTGAGACAATCACTAACAGTTGGCAGGATACTGAAGGTGAGGATACCGTGCAAGTTACAGCATATATAACGGCACCTACAGAAAAGTCTTCCTTAAAGGATAAAGAAAAGCAGGAATCAAGTAAAACTGCTAAAAAGAAAAAGAGTAAGGGAAGAAAGAAAAAGAATACTCCCATTAACAGTGTTAGGAAGACGTTAGAGAAAATTCTATTTAAATCAAAGAAAAGAAAGTGATAATTTGTAGTTACTTTTCCAGAGAAATAAAAACCAAGTCCAAGTTAAGGGTGAAACCTTATAAGTCATATAAGGTTTCGTAAAGGATCTTCGTAGGGTAGATTTGAATTTTCAATATGGCCCTAGGATTTTGATAATGCTTCAATAATGGACTTTATATAAGGAAAAGCGAAAATAAATAAGGGTAGTGGTGTGAAATTGATTAAAAACTTAATTAATTATGAAATCAGCTCAGAAAATTTTCAAGATATACTAAAAGAAAATAATAGCATGTTCAATGATTTGTGGACTTCTTTAAAATATGAAGAGAAATTAACGGCTGTACCCATGATAACAGATGAGATAATCTTTGCTTTAATAAAGATGTATAGGCTCGGTATATATACTAAAAAATCTGCCCAATGTATAAGTTATATAAGAATTGCTGCTGAAGAAGATAGGGAAATTGATAAAGTTCTTTTGGTAGCTGAAAGTAAAGTAGGCTGCTTTGATTTAGTCTTCAATGATAGACTTGCAAGGTTGTACAGAAGTGGAGAGATACTAGAATTTGATAAGATAATCAATAGAATGATTAATAAGAAAGATTTTATTTTTGAGCCTAAGCTTATAAATATTATTTATGATTTTTATAAAAGAAATAATGATATTAATAGTTTGAGAATTCTTGTAGATAAACTTCTCGAAAACAAAATAAATCTCAAAGAGACTTGTATTTCCATAGAAGACATCGTAAATTTAATAAATATATATAAAGAAGAGGAAGATTTGCAAGAATTAATAAAAGTCTTAAGGCTTTTTGATTATTATAAGGGTTACAAAGAAATACAGGAAACCATTGTTGATATCACAAAAAAAGCTGTAATATCAGCACATAGCAAGATAGAAAAGCTTATAACGATGAAAAGTTATATACAAGAATACAGAGAAGATGATCCTGAGATAAAAGATGCTTATCTTCTTTTAATTGCTCACCAAGGGATAAATAGTAAAGAGCAGCTAGAAGAACTGATAGAAGCTTTAAAAGAGCTTGTATGGCAAGAAAACTTTGTGAAGAAAAAAGCTATTTCAATGATAAAAGCTATAATAATATACTTCTGCAAAAGAGATGATTATGACAATATAGTAAAATATGTTGATTTTTATGTTTATCAATTAGCTTTGGTAGATAATTATGGATTGCTAACAGAACTTATAAAAACTCAAAAGACAAAATACATCGGTGAAGCAATACTACTATCCATAAATAAGATAGAGGTAAGAACTTTAAATGCCATAATAGATGAAGCTTGTGACAGGGTAATTGCTACGAAGAATTATAGTTCTATAATAAACGCGTTAAAATACTTAGAGGAAAAAAAGGTTCCAGGAGCTGGTTATGTGTTAGCTTTGAAATACTTAAGCGTTTGTGAGGTTATAGTAGATGAAGAATATAAAGTACTATCAGAAACTCTAAGGATTTTACCTAGAGATAAGCAAGTGAATTTATATGAAGAAATGACAAAACGACAGGAACTTCCTATTGAAATAAGGCTAGAGTTTTTTAGTTTATATAAGAACAAGGGGAATTTACAGATTCTTTATGCTGCATTTATAAGGAAAGACATTTATTCAAGAGAATTAAAAGATGCTTTAGCAAAGCAGTATTTTGGTGCTAATGAAGAATTTTTAAAAATAGTAGCTATTGATAGTTGTAGCTTAGAGGTGCTAGAACTAGTTAATAGAAAGATACGAGAAACTTTATCTTTTGACCTTCATTATGTTAAGGAATTGCTTAATGCAGTAAAAAACAAAGATAGTATTTTAATAGCCTACAAAAATATTATAGATAAATTTAGCAGTGGAACTTCAGAAGAAATAAGTATAATAGGAAAATATGAAAAGCTTGTAGAGTCAAGAAATAGAGTTTGTGAGGTTGGTGAACTTATAAACATTCTAGAGCAAAATGAAAAGTACAGGTATATTGCTTTTGATCGGAAAGATGTACAAGCTTTCAAAATCAAAAACTTATTAGCAAATTATATGAATAAAAATGCTTTTGAATATATAGTTGATATCAGTGAAAATATCATAGCTTTTAAAGAAGTGCATTATAAAAGACAATATATTATACATAAGATAAATATTGTTCTAGGAAATATATTAAAACTAATAAGGTTCCAAATGATGTTAACAAAGCATGGTTTTACTATTGATGAATTTACTTTAGAGGAATTAATGTATAGCAAAGAGATAATAATTCCAAGACACTTTTCCTATTTAGAGGATGCGAAATACGGCAATATAGATGAAGAACTTAACGTTAAAGCTATTATGGCTTATGTAAACACAATAGTTAAGGCTAAGCAAGAAGAGAATACTACAAAAGAAGAGGCAATTATTATAGGGAAATTGAAGAACTTACTTACTAAGGAGCAAGGGATTAGCACTTATGAGGCTTTGATATTAAAACTTTCAGCTTTTATAGAGCCAATTCAGATTAATCCTCAAAGACTTTCTTTTAAAGCTCAAATAGAAAACTTTAATAATATCTCTACTGTAGTAGCTAAAGAAGCTATTATAGAGAGAATAATAAACTCTAAAATAACTCTTTTGGAAGCTAAAAGAATTATTATAAGCTGGAATGGTAAAATAAAAAATAAAGAAGCTTTCCTTGATTATTTGCTTCTATGTTTTAATATCACTAGAGCTGGATTAAATGAAGATGAACTGCTTTGTCTTTATGATAAAATTATTGAATTACTTAGAAGAAATCCTGCTTTGATAAATAAAGATAAAAAGTGTGTGTTTTGCATGAATGCAAAGCTTATTCTGAACTTAAGTAAAGAGAAGCTTGACCAAGATCTTTACGATAAAAAACTGCTGACAGTTTAAGGCTGTCAGCAGTTTTTTTATTTATAAGTTTATTGAAGGGCTATTTTAGTGGTTTGTTTTTGAGCGATTTGAGCACCAGCTTTACCAGTTAGTGTGTTACCGTTGTTTAAGAAAATATTCTTAGCAATTATTACGTCCATTAAGGATGAAATTTCAGGTTCAGCTAAATTAGGTTTTACATCTGAGATAGTCATATTAATTTTTTCTCCTGAAGCTGTTAAAAAAGTCATGATTAGTGAGAACTCCATAGATTTTTACCTCCAATTTTAATTTTAGTTATTAAGTAATTTTGAACTTTCATTTAAGTAATAACCTTTAGTTGTTTTGGATAAAATTGATTTGATTGCTTCAGCTACAGCAAAGACATCGTCAACTGTAGCATTTGTCTTTATACCAGAAAAAGTTTTTTTCTTATAAATTGTAGCTCCTTTACTGTCAGTACCATTTTCAACTTCTAGGATAAGGGATGTTGAATTAATTATTTTATTTATCATCCTTACCACCTCCTTCAGCTTTTACATATGCAATGATAAAAGGATGTGACTTTTCTTTTAGGATTTTATAAATTTTTATATAATAATTATTTTTTCTAAGATAATAAAGTTTTTGTATAATAGTTGATTTTTTATAAGATCATAAAAATTCCTATGGAATAATTATTTTTTTCACAAGATAATAAATTTTTTTTGAAAAAAATATATAGTGGCAATTTGATGAATTAGTTAAAAATTAGTTGAAGTTATCTGGTTTTGAGAAATGATTTCTAAATGTTATCGTTTTAAAATTCAATGGACACTAAGTATTTTATAAAACATAGTTTAATTAAGGCTTTACTAAGGTAGTAGTTTAAGTGGAAATTTAATTTAATTCTACTTATTAGAATTAAAGCCCTGGAGAAATGCATAAAATAATATAGGGATCCTTGTGAAATGTCACGATACGACAAGAAAAGCGACTTGGAAATATAAAACAACCGAAAAAATGCTAAGAAACAACAGTGTTTTAGGGTAAACGACATGATATTCAATATATAAAGTTAGTTTAATAATAAAAAATATAGAATTTTTGAAAAAAACTATTGACTGTGACAGATGGTGGTGATATATTAATCAATAGAAACAGTTAAGTAGATTTCCAACCGAAATTTATTTATTGATTTTATTGATTAATTGATTGATTGATTTTAAGTATTATAGGGTGATTCCCTCAATAGTACAAAAAGAAAACTGCAAGCGATTATTTATGATGATTGACATAAATAGCTTGCAGTTTTCTTTTTTGAATTCTTTTATGTATTTCTTTAATATTTAAACTTATATATTTTTCAAAAGTGGAAATTAAAATAAGTATATAATGTTCTAATTAAAAAATATAAATTGATCCTTTCAATAAAAAATGGATTTGGCGTAGAAACATTATTGGAATTTATATATTTTTAGTTGTAAAAATGTTCTTTCTATTAAAATAGCAAGTGGATCTTCTATTATTTATGCAAAGGAATTGAATTGAAGTTGATAACAATGGTTACCAATGGTAGTATTGTATGTAAGAGTAATGAATTTAAGGAATTGCCTTTGGGGGATCATACAAACAATATGAAATTATAATAGTTAAATGAAAAACTATATATTTTTTACAAATAAGTCGTGATAAAATAGAAATGTGATATTTAATAGGGGAAGGGGTAAAATTATGGAGAATAAGAAGGTTTCTATCATATACTATAGTAAAATGGGGAATACTAAAAAGATGGTAGACATTATAGCTAATGGATTAAGATCTGTAAAAGATATAGAAGTAGGTGTCTTTAGCGTTGATTCTGTTGATGAAGATTTTCTAAGAGAAAGTAAAACCGTTATCTTTGGCACGCCTACATATTATGGAAATACTTGTTGGCAAATTAAAAAATGGTTTGATGAATCCAAAAACATATCATTAGAAGGAAAGTTAGGGGCAACTTTTGCAACTTGTGATTATGTTCAAGGTGGAGCTAGTACGGCTATGCTCACTATCATAAATCATATGATGGTAAAAGGAATGCTTGTTTATTCAGGAGGATCTGCACTTGGACAACCTTTCCTGCATTTTGGACCTGTGGCATTAAAGGGAAGAATGGAAGAGGTAAGAGAAGAATTCTTTATCTATGGAAGACGTATTGGTAATAAAACTGTAGAATTGTTTTAAGGAAAAGCGGTGAATAACTCCTTTGTTTTTTGAGACAATAAATTTAAAGGAGAGTGATTTACTGTGGTTATGAAGGAAAAATTAAAACACAAGTATGATAAAGAAAAAGAGAATTATAAAAAGCAAGGAAAAGTTACAGATGCACCAGAAGATACAGATATGCATAAGCCTGTAAGGGGGTTAATAAAAAAATAGAAAGCCGCTTATTTATAAAAGAAATACTATTTTTTTATGATTCTTCTGGTAGACGTTAATGTAAATAGAATAATTAAAATTGAAAGGCTATACCAAAAAGTATTTTATACTATCGGTATAGCCTTTTTTATTTATATTTCTATTGACTATCAGCTAATAATTGTATACAATATATCAAACAATATTTAATAATTATAACATAAAAGTAATTAAAAGTCAATATATAATATGAAAAAAATACTTGGATTATTTTATAGTATATTGTGATTTTACGTCAAGGGAGGAAGATAAGTTATGAAGGTTGAAAATGGAATCTATATGCTTGAAATATCGGCAAATATAATGGAAAGGGAGAGTGTCATTTATCCAACAGTAATCTGGGATAAAGATTCACTGCTTTTGATTGATACTGGATTTCCAGGTCAATTTCAGGAAATTAGTAACGTCTTTGAAAAAGAAGGTATACCTTTTAATAAACTAGAGGCGATAATTCTAACACATCAGGATATCGACCACATAGGAAGTTGTGCTAGTATATTAAAAGAAATATCTGGTGAGGTGGAGGTTCTTGCTCATGAGGAAGAAAAAGAATATATAAATGGTGAAAAGACACCTATTAAACTTGCTCAGCTAAGAGAGAAGCTTGATTATTTGCCTGATAACTTAAAGATGTTTTATGAAAAACTAAAAATAGGATTTGAGGCTAGCAGAGTAGATGTAGATAAAACCTTGGTTGATGGACAAGAGCTACCTTATTGTGGAGGAATCACTGTTGTTTACACCCCTGGTCATACTCCAGGACATATTTGCTTATATTTTCAGCAATGGAAGCTACTAATCGCTGGAGATATTCTAAATGTTGAAGATGGGATACTTAATAAAACAAAAGAAGATATCAATTTTAATAATGAACTCAATATAAAATCTATAGAAAAACTTATGAAATATGATATCGAAACAGTAATTTGCTATCATGGTGGGCTATATAAGGGTGATGTGAAGAAGCGTCTAGGAGAATTGGTTAAGGGTTTATAAAAAGATTTTATCTTAATGGTTAGGACGACTTGTTAGTGGAACCTACTCCCCAGTTTTAGATTTGGGGAGTTGTATTCTTTTATAAAGTTTTGAGTAAGATGATAAAACTTGCTTTTCAAGGTTTAGTGAAGAAATTTATTTTTGGTTTTATAATATATATCTGCGATTATATAGCTAATCTTCAACTTCAAAATCCTCAGATTTAAATTTACTATAAAATCTTCCGCTTTGTGTTGTAAACTTAAGAACACAATAATCTTGGTCAGTGACACCTTCAGGATAATACAGTTCATCTCCATCACGCCATATTAGTTGCTTTGAATAAGCATCTTGTAAAACTTCCATTGTGCCTTTTAACATCACGCCTCTAAAAAATCTTTTATCATAAAAATATACACATGCTTTGGGATTATTTATGTATTGGCTAACTCTCATTGACGAAGTGTTTGTGGAAAAGTATATATATTTTATTCCCTGTCGCATTCTTGGTGGAAGCATGGCTTTGATATTTGGAAAACCTTCATCATCAACAGAACCTATAAGCGAAACACTTACCTTATCAATTAATCCTCCAATAGTTTTAACTTTATCCCTCATTCTACTCAATCCTTTCAATTCAATAATGATACAATAGAAAATTCTATATTGTAAGCTGTAAAAGAAATATTAAACTTTTTTACTTAATTTAAATTATATCACTATTTTGGTTAAATATTAAAAAGGGAATTGTTTGGCTATAAGATAAGTTTGGATTAAGACTATATTTGCAAATTTGAATACTTTATCATAAGTAAATTTTGTTAAGAAAATTAACCAATAGTTAATTTTAGTAACTAAAAGATGAAAATAGCTCAATTGTTTAAAATATATAGCTTTGATATCATTTAATTAACGAAATCCTAAGTTGATTAAATGGAGGAATTGATTTTATGAGAATAGGTGAGGTTATTAGAAATTATAGAAAAAAGGAAAATCTTACACAAGAACAAGTTGCTAATTATTTAAATATAACTGCACCAGCAGTGAATAAGTGGGAGAGTGGAATGTCATATCCAGATATAACACTGTTAGCACCACTTGCACGTGTTTTAAAAATCGATGTTAATACTTTAGTAGCATTTGATGACGAACTAACGGATGCAGAAGTAAAAATTCTTACAAAAGGCATAGGCGAAACGGCATCAAAAGAAGGCTTCAATAAGGCTTTTGAGAAAGCTAGTGATTTGATTAAACAATATCTAAGCTGTGATGAGTTAATGTATAGTATATCAACAGTATTAAGAATATATTTGTTGAATCCTGAAATTGAGGAAAAAGATAAATATGAAAGAAAAATTATTGCTTGGCTAGAACTTGTAGCAGCAAGTAGTAAAGAAAAGACAGCTTCTATGGCAAAATTAGACTTAGCAGCACTATATAGAGAACGGAAAGAATATGAAAAAGCTCAAGAACTATTAGATAAAATTCCAGAACTAGGTCTGGATACTTATAAAAAAATTCAACAGGCATTATTATTTGAAAGCTGTAAAAAAATTGATGAAGCTTACGGTGTTTATGAAGAAATATTATTTAGTCATGCTCATGAAGCTTTGGGAGCTTTAGCTTTTATAATAGAGTTGTTATTAAAAGAAAATAAACTTAGTGAAGTAGAAGAATATACAGAGCGTTCTAAAAAGCTGGTTGAAGCCTTTGATTTAGGGTCATACCGTAAATTTGCATTAGATTTATCTTTGGCAAAAGAAAAACAGGACAAAGAAAAAGCTATAGAGACAATTATAAATATGATCAATGAAGCAGACAGCATGGATAATGGAATGAAGTCGAAATTGTATAGGCATAAAAAATGGATTGTAACCAATAGTTGGAGCAAGGAAAAGTATGAAATCTTAGTAAAAGAAGCATTAAAAAAAGATAAAACTCTTGATTTTGTCAAAGATGATGCTAGAATAAAATTTCTGCTGGAATAGTAATGAGGTTGCTAAAAGATTTAAGTATATTTTTCTAGATAAACTCAGGAATCTTAGAAGTGGGGAGTAAACTTTGCAGACTAAAGTAGAAGTTTTACAAAAGGAACCCTTTAATTTTAGGGGGGGAAGTTTTGCTTGCTAAAGAAGTCTTATAAAAAGAACCCCCTCAATCTTAAGAATGAGGGGTAAGTTCTATTAAAGCAAATTTAAGCTTTAGTTTTTCAATTATAGCGTTATATAGTTTGGATTGAAATCTATGCAAATGATGTAGGTTTTGTTGTCCATACCTATAAATTTTTCTGAGATAGTGATGCATAAGTTACCGCTGGCTAAAGATATATATGGTTCTGTAACATATTTCTCTAGCTTAAGATTGTTAAGGAAGTAGTAATACTTCTTTAATGAATGATCCGTACCTTTTTTAGCTGGTTTATAAACTAATGCATTTTGAGCAAGCATGTTTTTAAATCTTGTCACTGTGGATGTTATTTGTTTACCTTCGTTATCTAAAACATATAAACATTCAAAGTCAGTATGCTTATCAATAGCTTCCTGAAGCTTATCGTCATATGAAGATATATCTATTGTTGAAAGTTCATATATGATACTTGTTAATAAGTCGTCGCAAGCTTTGTGAGTTGATTGTTCATAAGTTATTTGTTCAGATTTGTATTTTTTATATTGAGAAGATGTAAATTCCACCTTATCTGCACAAGCTTTTAAGAATTTTGGGCTGATTGCTGTAAATTCTCCAAAGTAATCTCCTTGAAGGATATCAGTTCCAAGTTCCGTTGCAAGTATTGATTGAGCCTCTAGATTTATTCCTTCAGCAACTACTATAGCACTTAATTTTTTAGATAAGTTAACAAGTGATTTGAATACTTCTTGCTTGTAGAAATCTACTTCAATATTTTTAGTTATAGCTTCACTGATTTTAATTATATCTGGCTCAACGTTGGAGAGTTTATCTAAATTAGCAAAGCCAGAGCCTATAGTTAAAGAAACTAGGAAGCCTTTACTTCTATACGTAGTTATAAATTCTTTTAAGACTTCTACATCATCAATATTGTTTTCAAAGATTTCAAGGACTACGTTTTGAGGATTTATATTATATTTATTAACTACATCTTGTATTAAGCCTGAGCCTACAAATTGTTCGATTATTGCCATGTTTATGCTTAAAAATAATAATTTATCGTCGCCAGTACATACCTTATTATATTCCTTAAAGATTTTTTCTCTTATCAGTCTGTCCAAATTTATTTCTAAATCAGCATTTCTAGCAGTTGTAAGAAGTGTATCTAGGGGAATAAAATTTCCATCCAAAGTTGCACCAAAGCTAATACCTTTTAAGCCGATAACAGATTTTCTTGCTACTGATACAACTGGTTGAAATTTTACATCTATTATGGCATGTTTCAACACTTTTTCGATATCTATTTCTCTGTTCATATATTGTTCATCCTTTCCTGAATTAATTAACTTATAAGATAATAATATCTAATAATAAATGATATGATAAAAATCACATAATTTTACTATATGACAATTTTCACAAAAGATAAAGAGTAAATTTGCAAAAAAATCCGCCGAATTATAAAAAACTTTCAAATTTGTTGGAGTATTTTAGAAAAAATGATAATTTCCAGATGTTTGTATTTGTAATGATGCACATATCTATAGTTTTCCAAAATTGAAAATTAAGTTATATCTTAAACAAAGCAGAAATAATTTTTATGTATTATATTATATTATACCTTAACTATATCCGGAGTTAAATTGTTAAATCAAATATAAATTATTAAATTTTAAGCTTATAGTATGTAGTTAATGAGATAAAAATTCATTTTTCAATGTATTTGAATATTTTGAACTAAAATAATTAGGATATGTAGTTTATACATATCCTAATATTCATTATATTATTTTATCACAATTATAGCTTGGTGACCTAGAGCTTCGAATCTAGCTTTAAAGGTTGCTTTATCAAAGGTTTTTTCAAGACCAGTATACGGATCATTAACTATAACTTGATTTGAAGAATATCCTATTAAAACTGAAGTGTGTTCATTCCCTGGCCAAGTAAAGGGAATATCGTTAACACTCCAGGTATCTGTATATTCAAATTCATCTAAATTTGTTGTAGTCCATACTATAGCGGGATGACCAGCTGCAATGTGAGACAGCAAGTCTTCAAAACTTATGCCAGTGACATCTTGTACCTTATCTGTATAACCTCTCATTAGATTAAACACAGGACTATGAAATACTCCATAGCCGTTCTTATCATAAGGTGAACCAATGAAAGCTTCATTGGGATGGCTACCAACACCATTTGCTGGTAATGGGCTTTTTACTATAGTATTTGCAAGATCTATTTTCGAAACATTTATTCCTAGATAATTCAATGCAATTGCTGCTGAAGTGACTTCGCAACCTGTTGGAAGTTCAGGGTGTTGATTTATCCTCGGAACCTCTGTTATTTTGAAATATGTAAGAGGCTCTTGAATAGGTTGATTTCCAGCAACAGCATTAGGAATTCGAGTGTTTGGGCTAGGATTCCCATTAGCATTACTTGTATCTTTATAATAAGCACTAAAGCGTGAATCTAAATATTTAGAATCGATGTATTCCATAGTTGAGTATATTTTATCATTTGAAGCCATATACGCTATGAATGCTATTGAAAGCGTAGCACCAATAACTAATAGTATGGTGAATGCCGAAAAAAATTTAGTTTTCATGTTCACCTCCAGGGTTACAAAATAGTTCTTAACTGAAAGCTTTAATTGATAAAAAATTTAAAACGTCAATAATAATAAACTTCTATTATAGAAATTTATTTCTTGTTTTATGAACTTCTCATAAAGAGAGATTCAAATTATGATTAAATTTTTTTGAATTTTAATGTCTGTAGAAATATTATATATCATGTCGAGTGATAAATCAAAGAGATATAATGTATATAAAGCTTACATAATGGGAAAAATGTAAGTTAATTTATCTATTAAATTAAAAAATAAATCAATGTATTTGTTTGCTATCTACCTAAAAGATGATTTATAAATTGTGTTGCTGTTCTTCCAGAACGGCCATTGTATTTCATCTCCCAGCGAAGAGCTTCACGGGTTAGATCTTCTTTGGAAAGTTGAATATTATGTTTTTCAGCTAAATTAAATATTATATCTAGATATTCTTGTTTATCAGGAGCTGAAAAGGTGATGGTTATTCCGAATCTGTCAACTAAGGAAAGTTTTTCCTCCATTGCTTCAGAAACACTGATAGATTCTTCACGTTCTTTCCAAGTTTCACGAATAAGATGTCTTCTATTAGAGGTCGCATAAACTAGCACATTTGAAGGTTTAACTTCTATACTTCCTTCTAGAATAGATTTCATATATTTATATTCAACTTCAAACTCTTCAAAGGAAAGGTCATCCATAAAAATTATAAATTTGTAGGCTCTTTTCATTATTTTACTTACTATATTTGAAAAGTCCTTTAACTGCTCTTTGGATATTTCGATAATTCTTAGCTTAGTGCTAGAATATTCGTTAAGTAATGCTTTTATACAAGAAGATTTTCCTGTTCCTTTGTCTCCAAAAAGCAAAACGTTATTTGCAGGATGGCCCTTTATAAAAGCTTCTGTATTATCTATTAAAGTCTTTTGTTGGATTTTATAACCAACTAAATCACTAAATCTTACAGTATCCTTTGAGTCTATACCGATAAGTCCTTTTTTATTATCGTATTTAAATGCATTATATCTACTGAATATTCCACATCCATTAGTATTATAATAGCGATAAAGAGCATTTATTAAATTTTCTATTGGCATCTCTTTAAAAATTTCACTTAATGTGTTATCTTTACTATTGTTAGATATAGAAGATGATGGAATATAATTTTGTATTATTTGAAATTGGTCCTCTTGACTCATTGCAAGAAAAGAAAAATCCAAGTTATATATGGATTTAATTATTGAAAGTTCATTCTTTAGTAGTTTAGCTAAACTTGACTTTTCGAAAGTGATTTGAGAATCGTCTTTTTCTGCTAATAGGGAAAAGGGATTTTCATCATTTATTAGAATAGTAATTATGTGGCTTTGCCAAAGGTTACCACACAATCCTTTGGATTCTCCATAAGTTATTAATTGATAACAGAAATCGTTTTTTGCTTTTATTGAATTTGTACTAATATATTCCCTAAAAGAAAGAATTATTGGATCTTCTAATAGGTTTCTATAGATAATTAAATTATCTAGTTCATTATTTAGGTTAATTAAGTTATTCAATGTTTTGCCCCCTTTAGTGGTTGTATTAAGTTTTAAAAGCTAGTAAAAGTGTAAAAACTATGTATATAAATTCTATGATAATATAATGAATTGTAGGATACAATAAATAATTTATATTTGATATGTCCTTTTCAAAGGAAATATTGATATAATAAGTAAATGAACGATTATACAATGTAATTTAGAAAGGTTGATGGATTTGAATATATCTGTTTTAGGTTGCGGTAGATGGGGTGCATTTATTGCTTGGTACGTTTGTGGGCTTAACCATAAAGTTACTTTATGGGGAAGGGAAAACTCAAAAGCACTTGCGGAACTAAAGGAAACAAGAAAAAATCAATTTCTTACCCTACAGGATGAAATGAACCTTACAAGCTCCCTTGATGAAGCTATAAGCTTTGGAGAGTATATCGTTATATCCATTAGTGCTCAGCAGTTAAGAGCACTTGCAAAACAAATTAATGAGTATAATGTTGAAGGAAAGACTTTTATACTTTGTATGAAAGGTATTGAGAGTACTACAGGAAAAAGACTGACTCAAGTTTTTAGAGAAGAAGTTGGATATAAGTGTAACTTAGCTATTTGGGTAGGACCAGGACACGTGCAAGATTTTGTAGCAGGAATACCAAATTGTATGGTTATAGGTTCTGATAATATAGAGGTCACTAAGAAAATCGCTGATGAATTAAGCAGTGATCTTATTAGGTTCTATTATGGTCAGGATTTGATCGGAAATGAAATTGGTGCAGCTGCTAAAAATGTTATAGGAATAGCGGCAGGAATGCTTGATGGGGTAGGCTATGGAAGTTTAAAAGGTGCCCTTATGGCTAGAGGTGCAAGAGAAGTTTCAAAATTGGTTCGTGCTATGGGTGGTAATGAACTGACAGCATATGGTCTTAGTCATCTTGGTGATTATGAAGCTACGTTATTCTCTAGTCATAGTAATAATAGACAATTTGGCGAAGATTTTGTTAAAAAAAATAAGTTTAGTAAGCTTGCAGAAGGAGTTTCTACTGCTAAAGCTCTACAGTTATTATCTAAGACTTATAATGTAGACTTACCTATATGCAATGCTATAAATTCTATAATTGGTGAGGAACAAGAACCTAAGGAGATTCTAGGTAACTTATTCGGAAGAACAAGGAAGTTTGAATTTTAACATATGACTATAAAAAAAAGGGGATACTAAGATGAAGAGGGTTACAATACAAGATGTTGCGGAAGCTTTAAACTTATCAAGAAATACAGTTTCTAGAGCTTTGAATGATAGCAAAAGCGTATCTAACGATACAAAAGCTAGAATTGTTGAAAAAGCTATTGAAATGGGCTATTCCAAAATTGATTTAAAGCTTAAAGATGTAATAGAAGCTGAGTTTATTAATAAGAGAAAAAACATAGCTGTATTTGCATCAGGGGAGTTAAGTGAATTTTGGCACAGGATAATTAATGGTGTTTCTGCTGAGTTAAATAAAAATAATTGCAATTTATTATTTAATATCATAAATGTTGATGATCAAAGAGACCTTATTATCCCTGCTAATGTTCATAATAACCATGTAGATGGTATAATTATTTTGAATATTTTTACCGATGATTACATAAAGAAGCTTAATAAGTTAGAGATTCCTATGGTGTTTTTAGATTACTCTATTGATTTGTTAAAAGAAGAGATGTATGGAGATATAGTTCTTGTTGAAGGAGAACATAGTGTATATAAGATAACTAAGAATATAATACAAAAGGGGAAGAAAAAAATAGGGTTTATTGGTGATGTAAGTTACTGTAAAACTATTTATGATAGATGGGTTGGCTATAAGAGAGCGTTGGTCGATTCTAATATAGAAGTAGATGAAAAAATATGCATAATAGATAGTACAGCTAATCATTATTACTGGGGTAATGAGTTAACAGATGAACTTTCTAAACTTGAATATATACCAGATGCTTTTGTCTGTGCTAATGATGCAATCGCTTTAATAGTAAACAAATATTTTGAAAATCTAGGCGATAAGAATAATGCTATAGAAGTAACAGGTTTTGATAGAACTGCTGACAACGGAAGTTTTGAGGTTACTTTAACTACTGCTGAGGTTGATAATTTGCAAGTTGGAAAGAGGCTTGTAGAAGAACTATTGTGGCGAATTGATAATATTGATAGAGAACTAGAGATAGCTACTATTAGAACAACGGTAAAATTCAAAGAATAAGATGTGCACTATTTATGTTACATAAATAGTGCATTTCTATGGCAAAAAACACAAAAATTCATTATATGAAAACGTTAAAGTTGTTGAAAAAATTAGTGACTTACGATATTATAGTATATATACAATGTGCAAAGAAGTTTACAAATGGTGCAAAATGTGTAGAGGTGTAAAGGAGAAAAGAATGAAAAGTATTAATTTAAGTGGTAGTTGGAATCTTAAATGCAAAGATAAAGATATTGATATATCTGCTGTAGTGCCAGGTTCCGTATATAAAGCATTAATCGATGAAAATATTATTGAAGATCCTTTTTACAGAGATAACGAAAAAGAGGCATATAAGTATTCAGAATATGATTTTATTTATAAAAGAAGTTTTGTAATAGATCAAGAATTGTTGGCTCAAGAGGTAGTTGTGTTAAAGTGCGATGGCTTGGATACTTTAGCTGAAATCAAAGTCAACAATAAACTTATTGCAGAGACTACAAACATGCATAGAACCTATGAATTTCATGTAAAGGATGTGCTTGTAGAAGGTGAAAATGAAATTGAAATAATTTTTTCTTCACCATTGAAATATATAAGAGAAAAGCAAAAAGAAGCAAGACTTTGGGGTGTTGGTGATGCGGTTGATGGTTATAGCCATATAAGAAAAGCCCATTATATGTTTGGCTGGGATTGGGGCCCACAGTTGCCTGATATGGGAATATGGCGAGAAATTTCAATTTACAGTTACAGCACAGCTAAATTCAGCGATATTTATATGACTCAAATTCATCATGAGAACAAAGTTACAATTGACGCAAAGGTAGCTTATGAGATTTTAAAAGAGGATGAAAATCTAAATATAGTTGTGGAAGTGAAGGAACCTAATGGAACTCATAAGAACTATAAAAAGGTTGTAGCTAACAGTGATGAGTCTATTCTAATTGATATTGAGAATCCTGAACTTTGGTGGCCAAGAGGTTATGGAGAACAGCCTTTATATGAAATTGAGTTTAGCTTATTCAGTGGACAGACGCTTTTAGATAAAAAGGATTATAAAATTGGTCTTAGAACTATAACTATAAAGCAAGAAAAAGATCAGTATGGTGAAAGCTTCGAATTTAATATAAATGGAATTTCTATTTTTGCTATGGGAGCAAATTATATTCCAGAAGACAACATACTAGGAAGATGTGATAAAGAAAAAACCAGAAAGCTTATAGAAGATTGCATAGAAGCAAACTTTAATTGTATTAGAGTTTGGGGTGGTGGTATTTACCCGGAAGATTATTTCTTTGACTTATGCGATGAATATGGACTTATAGTGTGGCAAGATCTTATGTATGCTTGCTCAGTTTACAAAGTGGATGATGAGTTTAAGGAAGATTGCGTAAAAGAAGCAGAGGATAATGTTAGAAGGATAAGACATCATGCTTCTCTTGGTTTATGGTGTGGAAACAACGAAATTGAATCAGCTTGGATTGATTGGGGTTGGAATCCAAAATCAAAGTTTAAAACAGATTATGTGAAGCTTTTTGAAATTGCATTGCCAGAGGTTGTAAAGAAAGTTGATCCTAATACTTTTTATTGGAGATCTTCACCATCTTCTGGAGGTAGCTTTGATGATCCAAGTGATGATAATAGAGGGGATAAACATTATTGGGATGTTTGGCATGGATTAAAGCCATTTGAAGACTTCAGAAAGTTCTATTTCAGATTTGCTTCAGAGTTTGGATTCCAAAGCTTTCCTTGTTTAAAAACTGTAGAAACTTTTACTAAAGAAGAGGATAGAAATATTTTCTCTTATGTAATGGAAAGTCATCAGAAGAATGGTGCGGCAAACGGAAAAATATTATATTATCTAGCACAGAACTATAAATATCCAAAGGATTTTGATGCATTATTATATGTTTCACAATTACTGCAAGGTGAAGCGATGAAATATGCTGTAGAACATTTTAGACGTAATAGAGGAAGATGTATGGGAGCTATTTATTGGCAACTAAATGATTGTTGGCCAGTAGCTTCTTGGTCAAGTATAGATAGTCTTGGAACTTGGAAGGCCCTTCACTATTTTGCAAAACGATTCTTTAATCCTGTATTAGCTTCTGTAGAGGATACTGCCGAAAGTTACAAGGTATACGTTACTAATGATACTTTAGAGAAAGTACAAGGTACTGTTGATTTAACTCTTAGAAATAATGTGAAAGGTGTACTTTTAGAGAAGAGTATCGATGTAGTTTTAGAGCCGCTTTCAGCACAAATGATAACGGAGATAGATATCACTGAATTTATAAAAGATAACCTTGATGCTAGAAACACATATTTACATTATACCTTTAAGAACAATTGTAAAATTATATCCGAGGGTGTAATATTAGGTGAAAAGGCAAAACATTTTGAACTTGCTGATCCTAAGGTAGAAGCAAAGGTTATTGATGATAAAGATAAGTTTATTGTAAAGCTTAAGGCTGAAAATCTTGCTAAGTATGTTGAACTATCAATTGCTGATCAAGGTAGATTTGAAGATAACTATTTTGATTTGGCACCAGGAGTTGAAAAGGAAGTTATAATTTCAAAAAATACTCTAAGGAAGGATTTTACCTTAGAAGAGTTAGAGGAACAATTGAAAATTAGAAGTCTTGTAAATAGTTATTAAGATTTTCATTATAGAATTGTGTATGAATACTGTTGATATTATTTACAAAGCTGTGGATGATTTCTATAAGTGTTTTTGAAGAATTGTAGATGATTATTATTGATATTATATATATGGGAGTGAAGAGAATGTTATTAAAAGAAAATGATGTAGTTTTATTTCAAGGAGACAGTATAACTGATTGGGGACGTGACCGTAATGATCCAAACAGCTTAGGCCATGGTTATGCGTCAATTGTTGCAGCAATGTTATCCTTTAAGTATCCAGAATTAAAATTAAAATTTTTAAACAGAGGTATTGGTGGAAATAGAGCCATTGACTTAAAAAATAGATGGCAAGAGGATTGTTTAGATTTAAAACCTACAGTTGTATCACTTATGATAGGAATCAATGACACTTGGAGAAAATTTGATGAAAATGATGCAACTACTACTGAGGAATATAAGGCTACAGTTAGAGAATTATTAACTGATGTAAAAGAAAAATTAGGTGCAAGAATAGTTATTATGGAACCATTCGTAGTACCTTACCCAGAAGATAGAAAAGCTTGGAGAGAAGATTTAGATCCAAGAATCCATGCTGTACGTGAATTAGCGGCAGAATTTGATGCAGTAATGGTACCGCTAGATGGATTATTTAATAGTGCAGCTATTAATGTAAATGGTCCAGAATATTGGACTATTGATGGGGTTCACCCATCAGAAGCGGGTTTTGGACTTATATCACAAGCTTGGATGGATGCTGTAGAAAAAAAGATAGAAAGTAAATAAAAAAATAAGGAAGTGTCTAACTTCCTTATTTTATACACTTTTTATCTCAGGAACTATTATTTTTACAGTAGTACCTTCATTTATATCACTATAGATGGTTATTCCATATTTTTCACCATAGGAAAGCTTAATTCGCATATTTACGTTTCTAAGACCAATGCTGTTAAAACTTTCATTTCTTTCATTTATATAGTCGTTAAGAAGTGACAGAGTGTCTTTATCCATACCTATGCCATTATCTTTGATGGTGAAAATTATATCGCAGTTTTCAGTGTCTTTATATCCTGAGATAATTATTATGCCACCAGTTTCTAAAGTGGACAGACCGTGATATACTGCATTTTCAACTATAGGTTGGAAGATTAATTTTACAATTTCATTATCATACAAAGAAGGATCTATATCGAAAATTAACTCTTCAAAGTTATCAAATCGATATTCCTGAAGCTTCACGTAGGTTTTGATATTATCGATTTCTTGGGCAACGGTTACATATTTAAGTTTATTTGATAAGCCGTAACGCATTATTTTCCCAAGAGCCATGGTCATTTCTGAAGCTTCTATATCGTCGTTGATTTCACACATCATTCTTATAGATTCTAAGGTGTTGTATATAAAGTGAGGATTAATTTGATTTTGAAGCATCCTCAGTTCCAGTTCCTTTTGATTAAGCTTATCTACATAAGTTTCTTCAATTAATTCTTCGATTTTGGTAGTCATGTCATTAAAAGTTGAGACCAATTGCCCAACTTCGTCGGTGGACTTAACCTTTGCTTTAATAGAAAAATTACCTTGCTTAACTATATTCATAAGTAAAGATAGTTTCTTTATTGGTGTAATAAACTGATTTGTTATCAGTAAAGTAATAAGGAAAATTATTATTATTACAATAAATGCTAAGGTGAAGTTTCGAGTTTCAACCTTAATGATGTTTTTGTTAAGAGAGGAAAGGGGTATACAATTGATTATTTTCCAATTAACAGTTTTAGATTTCAATATTGTAATAGAATAGTTAGTGGAATCTAGCTTGATATTTTTAGGTTCAGATATACCTACGAGAGGTTTTAAACTATCTATGTTAGAAAGATAGTCAGTAGTATAAGCATTGTTACTGTCATAGATAACATAATCATTGTTATCAACAATCAAAATTCTTTGATTATCATATACAAGCATTTTATCAGTAATTTTATTTAGTGTATCTATACTGCTGTTAACCAAAACGACTCCTACTGCTTTATCAGAGCCAAAGGATCTTAGGCCCTTTGCAACAGAGAACACTAGAGAAGCACTTTTGCTATTATCAGAAACTGGTAACTTATAAGTTGGTATTAAAACAGGGCTTGTCTTAGTGAGAGCTTCTTGAAACCAAGGTTCTGTTGAAAAGCTATAGGGTCCAGAAAGAGAAGTAGATTTCATTATATATGTGTACAAGCCGTTTTTATCGAAAATAAATGATGAGTGAAGACTATCCTTCATATATGAAATATAAAGGTTGATATCATTAAGTTTTTTTGTGGTTGCATAATCTGCATTCTGAAGGTCTGTTTCACTAAGAAATTTTATATAGTTTAAATTGTCATAGTAATAGGGTATGTTAACAAGATTCATTAAATCATTAATATAATTATTGATCTCTGATATAGCTTGGCTATTCATCTGATCTACTAAGGCTACAGTAGAAACGCTTTTATCTTTTCTGTAAAAATAAAAGCTACTTAAGGAGTTTACTACTACTATTATGATTATTGCTGAAAAACATAATCTAAGCTTTAGGTTAAGAGATAAGTTATTGAAAAGATTAATTATTTTACTTGTTTTTTTAAACATAGATTACCTCTAATGATGAAAGATTTTGATAGATATATTATTGATTAAAACAATAATAATAGCAAGATGTAAAAAGAGAAAAAGATGTTTGAGAATAACGTAAGGTTAGAAATAATTCTTAAAAGGGGAGAAGGTCATGCTTAAGGTATTAATTGTTGATGATGACAAGATAATAAGAAAAGGTTTGATAAAGATAATCAGTAGAAAATGCCCAGAGGTGATTATTGCTGGAGAAGCCACTAATGGGAAAAATGCATTACATCAACTTGAGCAGTTGGACGTAAATGTTGTTATAACTGATATAAAGATGCCTATCATGGATGGTACGGAACTTGTGGAGGAAATCTCTAAGTTATATCCGAACATAATCACAGTAGTTCTTAGTGGTTTTGATGATTATAAGTATGTGAGAAGCGTAATGAAAAAAGGTGCAGTTGATTATCTTTTAAAACCAATTTCTGAAGATGAACTTGAGAGGATTTTTAAGGAAGCTGAAGAAAAGTTATCTAGCATAACAAAAGAAGAATTAATACTAAAAGAAGTAAATGAATCTTTAAATGGTATAGAAAACTTAGTGGAAGAGAAGTATTTATTAAAACTAATATACAATTCACAAGAATTCATCAAAGAGGGGCTTTCTAGAATTGGAAAGGATAACTTTGATAAGGATGGGAAGTTTAGAGCAATTGTCATTGGACGAGATATCTTTTCAAAAATGATTATTGAAAAGGAGCCTATTTCTAATATTTTTGATTCTTTAAAATTAGAACTTGTAGATGTTATTAGGAAAGCAGGTTTAAGTAATAAAACTTTATTTGGAGAAGTGAAAGGGAATATAGCTATAATTATAAAATATGAGGAGCCAGAAGAGATAAAAGATTGTATAAAAATTCTTTTAAATGCTATTAATACAGAGGATATTTCTGCATCAGTTGGTATCAGTGAAGAGTATGGAAGTATAACTGTTACAGAGAAGTACTTCCCACAGGCACTAAAAGCTTTGTCATACAGATTTTACTTTGGTTTTAACTCTATAATTGATTTTAATGAAATAAAAGAAAGAGAAAATAGTGTTGATCTTCAAAAAATCAATGAACTTGAGGAAGCTTTGATAAAATCAATCGAAATATGTAAGTCAAAAGAAGTGAAGGGTGCTGTAGAAAGAATAATTACCTTCTTAGCAGAGAAAAACGTTCCACCTGATGTATTTAGAAGAAAACTTCATAACATAATAAGTGCGATAATCGCTCTTATACCAGAGGTTCAATATTTCAATGAAGAGAGCGATGAAAATAAGATTTTATTTATAATAGATAATTTACAAACATTATGGGAGATGAAGACAGAATTGCCGGTGTTAATTTATAAGATGAGTGAAGAGATTAAAGATATTAGACTTAGCAGAAGTACAAAGATAATAGAACTTGCAAAAACATACATTGAAGAAAATTATGATAGGGAGCTTACTTTAAAGGAAGTTGCGGAGGAAGTATATCTAAATCCTAATTATTTCAGTGAGTTGTTTAAAGCTCAAACAGGAAAAAACTTTATAGACTATTTAATTGAGAAAAGAATTAAATCCTCTCAAGAAATGCTTAGAAAATCCACTTATAAGATATATCAAGTAGCTGAAATGGTTGGATACCAGGAAGTTACCTCTTTTAATAGAGCCTTTAAGAAAGTGGTTGGAATATCACCAAGTGAATATATAAAGTTGGTTAAATAAATTAAAATAGCTTATGGATGAACTGAAAAGAAGCTAACTTTTAATAATGGATAAACTGGAAAAATGTTAATTTTAAGTGTATTAAATAGGAATTTATATTAAGTGCTGAATATATGCTAATAAAACTGAATTACTGTGATACTAAAACAAGTCATATTATTTTATAATATGACTTGTAAACGTTATTAGATTCATTGATTATTAATTAATTTGGAGGGATTACATTGAAAAAGACAAAGAAAATAGTATCTATCGCATTAGTTGCAGCCATGGCAATGTCAGTGCTAGTTGGTTGTGGATCTTCAGATAGTAAAGGTAGTTCAAAAGATGAGAAGGTAACATTAACATTTGCTACTCATAGAACGGATAAGGCAGATACAACTTTAAGAGAAATGGCAGACAGATACGAAAAAGACAATCCAAACATAACTATCGAAATTGAAGCTATTAAGGATGCAGATCAAACGCTTAAAACAAGAGCAGCTGCTGGAGAATTGCCAGATGTTTGTGAACTTCCTACATCTGCTAAAAAATCAGATTACGGTTTATACTTTGTAGATATTTCGGATTTAGGATTTACTAAAGACAAAATCTATTGTTATGACAGTGGTGAAGGCGATGATGGAGTGCAATATGGTTTAAATAGTGCTACTTCATACACAGGAATAATCTACAATAAACAAGCATTTAAAAAAGCTGGAATCACTAAGACTCCACAAACTATGGACGAGTTCTTTGCTGATTGCCAAAAATTAAAAGATGCTGGAGTAATTCCATTTGGAACAAACTTTAAGGATCAATGGCCTTTATCAATATACGCCAATGACAAGATATTTGCTATAGAAATGACTGGAAATGCAAACTATACAAATGACTCTGTAAAAGAAGATTTATTTACAGCGAACAATGGATTAACTCAATCCTTTGATTTCTTAGCTAAAATGAAAGAAAAAGGCTATGTTGAACCAGACTTAATGTCAACTAACTGGGATCAATTTAAGAAAGATCATGCTTCAGGTAAAATCGCTATGACTTACCTTGGAAGCTGGTACTTACCACAAATGGCTGAGAATGGTGCAAACTTAGAAGATATCGGAATGTTCCCATTACCAGGTGCTAAAGGACAATTCCTAGGTGGAGACTGGTGCTACGGAGTTGCTAAAAACTCTAAACACCAAAAAGAAGCTAAAGATTTCTTAAAATGGATGTGGGAAGGCGACAACTATATAAAAGCTGTTGGTGGCGGTTCTCCATTGAAAGGTGGACAACAAACTGATCCAGCATTAAAAGAATTATTAGCAGCTAATAAAACAATTATAATTCCAGAAGCAACTAAAACTGAAATAGACAATGTTTACAAAAATTCAGAAATAGACTTAAACACTGCATTACAAGCTTACTTAACAGGGGACAAATCTACTGTTGTTAAAGAATACAATGATAAGTTTGCTAAAGCAAAGAAAAGTGCAGGAATGTAATTAAGTAACAAACTCAAAAAAATGAGAATCAATTTAGGAGCTTGGATGAAAATCCAAGCTCTATAAAAAAGTAAAGGAGAAATGATGTTATGCAGCCTACAACGGAAAAGTTACCATCTACCAAAAGAAATAGAAATCCTTTCTCTATCTTTACAAGTCAGAATGTAAAGATTCAAAAAAGAATTTTAATAGTAGTTTTCCTAGTAGTACCAATAGTACTGACTTTAATGTTTTCTTATTATCCAGCACTCAAATTATTCCAACAGAGTTTTACGGATTGGGATGGTATGAAACCTAGTTATAATTATGTTGGACTTCAAAATTTCACGGAAGTATTAAAAGAGCCAGAAACTCTTAAGACTTTTGGAAATAACTTTGCCTATTTAGTCATCGGAATTATTCAAACATTACTTGCTTTATATCTTGCAATAATTCTTAATGGAAAATTAAGAGGAAGAAACTTCTTCAAATCAATAATTTTTATGCCATACATACTTAATGGGGTTGCTGTGGCTTATATGTTTAACTATATCTACGACTATAACAATGGACCAATTAATGTAATTTTGAGAAATATCGGCTTAGAACAATTTGCTATAAAATGGCTAGGTGAGGGATATGCTATAAACTTCTCCCTTGCATTTATGGGGCTATGGCAATTTACAGGTTTTGCTATGGTAATATTCTTAGGTGCTCTTCAATCAATACCTTTCGATATTTATGAAGCAGCCAGTTTAGATGGTGCAACTTTCTTCCAAGCTATTAGATATATAACATTACCAAGTGTAAAAAGAGTATTAGAATTAAACTTAATTTTATGTATAAATGGTGCTATTCAAGCATACATGCCTGCATTCCTTATCACAAAAGGTGGGCCAGCAGGTGACAGTACTACCTTTGTGTACAAAATTCTAGACATAGCATTTAAATACAATAAGTTTGGTAAAGCTTCGGCCATGTCCGTCATAACCTTAGCGATTGTTGCAGTAGTACTTATTATCACTAATGTAGCATTAAAAGAAAGAAAGGAGGCACTATAGATGTTGTTTAAGAAGAGGAAGGGACCAGTTTTAACAGCAGTTGAAATACAAAGCCCAATAGGTAAAGCGGTAAATTATCTATTGTTAGGTATACTATCAATAATGGTGTTAGGACCAATCTTTATAGTGTTTAACGGATCTTTCAAAGGCAATGAAGAATATATGTACAGTGGCATCTTTGAACTTCCAAAGAACTTTACATTAATAAACTATCAACAAGTAGTGGAAAAAGGTAAGATGCTTCTTGCCTTCAAGAATACGGTAATTTTGATCGTCATCTCTGTATTCTTAAGTGTTATGTTAGGATCAATGGTTGCTTATGTTTTAGGTAGATTTAACTTCAAACATAAGAAATTAATACTATTGTTATTCTTAATTCCAACATTTATCCCAAGTATAACAACTCAAGTTGCTACTTTTAGTATCATCAAAGGCTTAGGTTTATTTAATACAAGATTAGCAGCGATTCTTATATATGCTGGTGCAGATATAACACAGATATATATATTCCTTCAATTTATGGACAATATACCATATTCTTTAGATGAAAGTGCTGTAATAGAAGGAGCATCTTACTTTAAAATATATAGATCAATAATTCTACCACAATTAAAACCAGCTATGGCTACAGTAATAATATTAAAGGTAATTGGTATCTATAATGATATGTTAACACCTTACTTGTACATGCCAAAAACTAGCTTAAAAACAGTCTCTACAGCCCTGATGTCTTTCTCATCAGACCAGAATTCACAGTGGAACATCATGGGCGCGGGTATTATGGCTGTTATGGTTCCTACCTTAGTACTATATTTATTCCTACAAAAATTTATTTTTGCAGGTATTACAGATGGAGCTGTAAAGGAGTAGGAAAGATTATTTAGGGAAGACTATTAATGATGTAAAAACACAACTGCACAATTTATGTTACATAAAATGTGCAGTTTTTTATTCAAAAAAAGTAGTATTCACATTTTGAAAACTAATAAAAACTTCGAAAACTTACTAGATAGTTATTGAAAAATTTCGGGATGTAATATATTATTAATATAAATGCAACAATTTTGATTTAGTAATGTTGCAAATGAACATTGAGTTGATGTAAAACGAGGTGGTATGATGAGCGAAAAAACTATAATAAATGGTATGGTTGAAGAAATAAAAAAAGAATTATTAGAGGATATTCTTCCTTTTTGGCTAAATAATACTAAGGATGATGAAAATGGTGGTTTCTATGGATTTATTACTAATTCACTAGAAATAAACAAAAATTCGGAAAAAGGCGTTATTTTATGTACTAGAATTCTATGGACATACTCTTATGCATATGGAATGTTTAAAAAAGAAGAATATAAAGAAATGGCAACTTATGCATACGATTATTTGATTAACAATTTCTGGGATAAAGAGTTTGGTGGATTTTTCTGGTCGCTTAATGCAGACGCTACAGTATTAGATGGAAAGAAACAAATCTACGCTGAAGCCTTTGGAATATATAGTTTAACTGAATACTATAAAGCTACCGGAAATCAAGAAGCTTTAGAATATGCTAAAAAAATATTCTTCTTAATTGAAGAACATGGATATGACAAAGAAAATCAAGGTTATTTTGAAGCTTATTCAAATGCATGGGTATTGCTTGAGGACTTAAGATTAAGCGAAAAAGATATGAATGAAAAGAAATCAATGAATACTCATTTGCATGTTTTAGAAGCTTATACTAATCTTTATAGAGTTTTTAAAGATGAAATTCTTAAAGATAAATTGACTGAATTGATAGATGTAACAATCAAACACATAATAAACAATGAGACTTATCAATTTAAATTATTCTTTGATGAAAAATGGACTCAAAAATCTAACGTAATATCTTATGGTCATGATATAGAAGGTAGCTGGCTTTTATATGAAGCAGCAGAAGTTCTTGGCGACGAAGCTGTAATCAACCGTTGCAAGGAAGTAACTCTTAGAATGGCTGAAATAACTCTAGAACAAGGAATAGATGAAGATAATGGTTTAATTTATGAAGTCCATGAAAATGGAGCACTTGATAGAGAAAAGCATTGGTGGCCACAAGCAGAAGCTGTGGTAGGTTTCTATAATGCTTATGAATTAACAGGTGATGTGAAATATCTTGAAGCTTCAAAAAAGATTTGGGATTTTATAAATAAACATGTAGTAGATCATGATAACGGTGAGTGGTTCTGGAAAGCACCTAGCAGCTGTGTAAATTATAATGATGAACCAAAGGTAAGTATGTGGAAGTGTCCATATCATAATAGCAGAATGTGTTACGAAATAATTCAAAGAGTTGGAAGGGTGAGAGAATAGGGATGAACAGTTTATTTGAAAACAGATTAAAAGGCTTAATCAGAGAACACAATGAATTAATTACAAGACCAAATGAAGAAGAAGCTTTAGGCAATGGAATATTCAAAAGATATAAATACCCAGTAGTAACTGCAGAACATACTCCATTATTTTGGAGATATGACTTAAATCCAGAAACAAATCCATTCTTAATGGAAAGAGATGGAGTTAACTGTGCTTTCAACCCAGGTGCTATTGAACTAAACGGAAAAGTTTATTTAATAGTAAGAACAGAAGGTGTTGACAGAAAATCTTTCTTTGCTGTTGCTGAAAGTGAAAATGGAATTGACAACTTTAAGTTCTGGGATTTCCCAATATTACTACCACAAACAGAAAACCCAGACGTAAATGTCTATGATATGAGACTTACAAAGCATGAAGATGGAAACATCTATGGATTATTCTGTTCAGAAAGAAAAGATCCAAATGCACCAAAGGGTGATACTTCAAGTGCTGATGCTCAATGTGGAATAGTAAGAACAAAGGACTTAAAGACTTGGGAAAGATTAGCAGATCTTAAAACAGCATCAGCTCAACAAAGAAACGTTGTTCTTCACCCAGAATTCGTTGATGGAAAATATGCTTTCTACACAAGACCACAAGATGGTTTCATTGAAACTGGAAATGGCGGCGGAATAGCATGGGGCTTAGCTGATAACATGGAAAATGCTGTTATCGAAAAAGAAGTTCTTGTGGATGAAAAGTTATACCACACAATTAAAGAAGTTAAAAATGGTCAAGGACCAGCACCAATAAAAACTGATAAAGGCTGGATACACATAGCTCATGGTGTTAGAAATACAGCTGCTGGTTTAAGATATGTAATATATAGCTTTATGACTTCTCTTGAAGACCCAACAAAGGTAATCTACTCACCAGCTGGACATTTAATCGCACCAATGGGAGAAGAAAGAGTAGGAGACGTTTCTAACGTTGTATTCACAAACGGTCTAGTTGTAAGAGATAATGGAGAAGTATTGATATACTACGCTTCATCAGATACAAGATGCCATGTAGCAAAAACTTCAATTGCACAATTACTTGATTACAACATGAACACACCTAAGGATGCATTAATATCAAGAGGCTGTGTAGAAGCTAGATGTGAAATAATTTCTAAAAACTTTGAATTTATAGAAAACTGCGAAGATGCAGAATTAAAAGAGTTACTAAAATCAATAAAATAACTTGTATTCGATAAGTGTCCAGGGAAATTTAGAAATATATAAGTTCCAACAAAGTTTCTACACAGACTCAAATATCGTGGACTTAAGAAATGTAGTGGAATGTATATAATATTTTAATATGTAAATAACATGAAAATGATGGAGGTAATAACGTGAGTAACATTAAAATGATAAGCGAACCATTAAAGAATATGCCTTGGCAGGATAGACCAGAAGGCAGCGAAGAAATAGTTTGGAGACATGACACTAACCCTATAATGCCATGGAACCCAACTAAAAAATGTGCAAGAATATATAATAGTGCAGTAATGCCTTATGGTGATAAATTCGTAGGTATTTTCAGAGCAGACCACAAAAATGGTAGAGCTCATATTCATCTTGGCTGGAGTGACGATGCTATAAACTGGGAAGTTGAAAATGATGAAATCCAATGGATAGACGAAGAAGGAAAGCCATTCCAACCAGGCTATGCATATGACCCACGTCTAGTTAAAATCGAAGACACTTACTACATGATTTGGTGTACAGAATTTGGTGGTGGTGCAGCTTTAGGTCTTGGTATGACTAAAGACTTCAAGACTTTTACAAGACTTGAAAACCCATTTGTTCCTTTCAACAGAAACGGTGTATTATTCCCAAGAAAGGTTAATGGAAAATACTTAATGTTAAGCAGACCAAGTGATAGTGCACATACTCCATTTGGTGATATATTCATAAGCGAGAGCCCAGACCTTACTCACTGGGGAAGAAACAGAAAGGTTATGTCTAAAGGCGGAAGCGGCTGGTGGCAAGGAACTAAAATCGGTGCTGGGGCAGTTCCAATAGAAACTTCAGAAGGGTGGTTATTACTTTATCATGGAGTTAGCTGGACTTGTAACGGTTATGTTTACAGTATGGGTGCTGCTATCCTTGATATAGATGAGCCATCAAAAGTATTATATAGATGCAGAGATTATATATTAACACCAGAAAAGATATACGAAACATCAGGATTTGTTCCTAACGTTGTATTCCCATGTGCAACACTTCATGACAGCGAAACTAATAGAATAGCAATATACTACGGAGCAGCTGATACTCATGTTGGAGTAGCTTATACAAAACTTGATGAACTTGTTGAGTATATAAAAGCTAACTCTGAACTAGTTCCTGGAGATGAAATTGCTTTAAGATAATATTGTAAGCTAAAAAGATTCAGCATTAGCTGAATCTTTTTCTTAAGTAATTGTTTATATAATTAAGAAGCCTATATATAATTGATGTAGGTTATGTAAAGGAATAAAGTTGTAAATTGAGATGTATAAAAAATCTATAAATTAAACTGGGGGCAACTAACTGTGACAAATTATGTTATAGAAGAAAGTACAGATGAAGGATGGCACGTAGTTGATAACGGAATAATTAAATATAATTCTTCAAAAGTACCTTTCACTCAAGAACCAACTTTTTTAGCAATCAATCGAATGATAAAAGATTCGAATGGAGATATAATAGCAGGAATAAACAGTTCGTTATACTGTTGGAAGTGCTTATATATAGATGTTCTCTGGGTGAAAGAAGATTTTCGTAAAGAGGGATATGGCTCTGGACTTTTAAATGAAGTAGAAAAAGTTGCCAAAGAAAAAGGGTGCAAATTAATTCATTTAGATACCTTTGATTTTCAAGCAAAAGATTTTTATATTAAGCATGGATATGAGGTTTTTGGTGTATTGGATGATTGTCCAATGGAGCATAAACGGTATTATATGAAAAAGAATATATAGTTCAACATATTGTTAAATTGTGTGTTGATTTTCAATTGTTAAATAAGTAAAATTAATTACCTGCAGAGGCTAAATCTGATTTTGTTTTAAAATATACAAAAAAGGCAAAAGAAAAATATGGTGATAAGTATAATTCGATAAAATAAGCACGATTTACAGTAAGTTTAACAATATATAATATTTTTAAACTGAGTACTAAGATTCTAAGTATGAAACAAGTTAAACCGATATGAATAGATTAGGCTATAGGATATAAGAAGGAGGAACAATTATGTATCCATTAAAATTCGAAAATTTATATTATGATAAAATTTGGGGCGGAAGAGATATGGAAGCCTTTAGGGGTAATCTGCCAGAAGGTGACATCGGTGAAAGCTGGGATGTAGCTTGCCACGATAATGGTATGAGCGTTGTAGCAGAAGGAGAATTGAAAGGAAAATCTTTGAAAGAACTTATAGATACTTATCCAGAAGAGTTATTAGGAAAAAAGATTGATAAAGAAGTTTTCCCATTATTAATAAAGATAATAAATTCAAATGAAAGCTTATCAGTTCAAGTTCATCCAGATGATGAATATGGCAAACGCGTTGAAAATGAATTGGGAAAAACTGAATGTTGGTATATAGTTGATGCAAAACCAGGTGCTAAGCTTATCTTAGGAACAAAAGAAGGTGTATCTAAAGATCAGTTTAAAACTGCTATTGAAAATGGAACAGTTGAAGAATTGATGAACTATATAGAAGTTAAAAGTGGTGAAGTGTACTTTGTTGAAAGTGGATTAATTCATGCTATAGGTGAAGGAATAGTTTTAGCAGAAATCCAACAAAATAGTGATACAACTTATAGAGTTTATGATTACAATAGGGGTAGAGAACTACATATTGAAAAAGCCCTTGATGTAATGAATATGAATCTTAGAGGTAAAGCAAGTATTGGACAAATTGCTTATGAAGATCAAGATTATAAAAAGCTTAATTATATTCTTTGTGATAAATTTGCTTTAGAAATGTATGAAGTTAAAGCAACGTTAAAGGAAAATAGTGAAGAAGATAGATTTTTTATATTTACTTGTGTAGAAGGAAATGGAACTTTAGAAACTGCAAGTTATAAGACAGAAGTAAAAAAAGGTGATAGCATTTTAATTCCTGCAACAGCTGGGCAATATGTTTTTAAAGGCCAAATGAATCTTTTGAAGAGTTATGTTCCTGCTGAGTAGCAGATAGCTTTATTATAGATTTTTATAAATTAAATAGAAACAATTCTTTCTTAATGATCCTACTATATCATAAGAAAGGGTTGTTTTTTAGATTTTATAGAAATAAAATCCTAATAAAGTAATATATTTCTTCTAAAAATACGATTACATATTGTAAGTTAATGTATAATTAGTTACAATAAATATAAAATGATATATAAAACTATAGATTATATATAAGTGTAAGTTTTACTTATTATTGAGATAACTCAAATTTATAGTCGAAAACTTTAATGTCTGCGCAACTTGTGGAAAAGTTTCCAGTTCAAAGAAAAGGTTTACATAAACCTGAGTAGGCTTAAAGAGTAGTTTTAAATCATAAAAGGGGAGGGGAGAATTTTATTCATGGTATATGGAAAAATTAAGCAATAAGAAAAAATAGCTAATAAGAAGAGAGAATTATGTTAAAAGAACCAAGACGAAAGCTTAATACTTTGTATAAGGACAATATTTATAATCTTTAGGAGAGGTAAAGAAGATGAAAATGAAAAAGATTTGCCAAATATTGATGGCAGCAGGTTTATTAGTTGGAATTTTAGGTAGCACAATTAACGTTAAGACCGTAGAAGCTAAAATAAATTTCACTGTAAGTTATACTTCAGCAGTGGGAAAGACTGAAAATTATACTTGTGCAACAAGAGATTCCTTTTATGATTTGAATGATAATTCAGTTAACAGAGCTACTTCAGAACATTTCCAAATAATTTGGGGAAATGGTGATACTACAGGAACTGTTAATCAAGAATTAGTAAAAGGTAATTTACAAAACCTAGAGGCAATAAGAGATTTCTATGTTAATGTAATGGGCTTTGTAGATACTAGTGTATCTGTTAATAGTCCACTAACTAGCAGCAATCACTACAAAACAAATGTGTACATATCCAATACTGGACTTTCAAAGATTACAGATGATTGGGCATATATGTCTTCTGACGGAGAAGGCTTTGCTTTCTTAGTTTTACATCCAGGAGCTATGCGTGTTGACCCACCAAGTTGGGTAGTTCCTCACGAATATGCTCATGCCATTACTATGCATCAACGTGGTGTTATCGATGCTCCTTGGTATGAAGTAACAGCAAATTGGTTCAGAGATCAATATTTAGGAAGTAGTTTTTATAAGTATGGAAATAATGTTTATGGACCTGATTCAGACTTCTTTAGGCCAATAGTCTTGAACTCAGACTACTACTTTCCACATTTGAAGAACTATTATGATGCTTGGCCATTCTTACTATATGTAACTGAAAATCCTGACCAAATGAAAGGATTAGGTCTTGAAGTAATGAAAGCGATGTTTAAGGACACTAATAATGAAGTTATGTTTAAGAAATTAGAGAGATTATCTGGAACATCTGCTAAAGATATGTTAGGTGGCTATGCTAGAAGAATGGTAACCTTTGATTTTAAGAGACAAGCTAATTATAAAAAATATTATGATGAATTAATAGCAGAGGACAGTGCAAATTATAATAAAATTTATACAACCTTAGAAAATGATAGTAATGGATGGTTTAAGGTTCCTAGCTCAAGGGCTCCACAACAAGGTGGATATAATATTATTCCACTTAACATAGATCTAAAGAGTAAGCAGGTAGTCGTTAATTTTCAAGGAAATAGTTCAGAAGTAGGGGCAGATTGGCGTGCAAGCATTGTTGCTAAAACAAAAACTGGACAAACTAGATATTCTACAATGTGGAATAGTGGAACTAACACTTTGAATCTACAAGGAGATGAAGAAAAAGTTTATCTTGTAGTATGTGCAACTCCGAAGGAAATGCTTAATTTAACTTCATTTGATTTAGATGTAGTAGGAACAAGATATCCATATAAAGTGCAAATATCAACGAATAGCGCTGTTTCAAAGGTAGAAATGCCAACTGTTAGTGTAGCAGCAGGTAGTTACAATGCTGCACAAACAATATCACTTAGCAGTAAAACTTCAGGTACAACTATATATTATACACTTGACGGAAGTACTCCAACAGCTTCATCTACTGCCTATAGTAGTCCGATAGTAGTATCAAAAAATACAACTATTAAGGCTGTTGCAATAAAGAGTGGAATGACAAACTCTGATATAACTTCTGCTACATATACAATTTCTATAATTGGTGATGTTAATGAAGATGGTCGTGTAAATGCAATTGATTATGCCAATATTAAGAGCTATTTACTGGCTAATTCAACAAAGATAAATTTAAAGAACGCAGATATGAATAATGATAGTAAAGTAAATGCCATCGATTTAGCACTTTTAAAGAAAAAATTACTTAGTTAATAGAGAAAAAAGGCGTGCTTATGACGCCTTTTTCTATTAGAAACTTCATAAAATATACACTAGGAGGAATAGTATGAAGAAAAAATTGATAATATCTTCGATTTTAATAATAGCAATAACAGGATCATTTTATGGAATAAATACCATAAGTTCAAAAGGAGATTCAAAGTCTTCTTCAATAAATACAACTAATAATTCAGCGGAAGAGATTTCACAAGATGATGCTGAAAATAAAGAACTTAAAGAAATTAAGGTAGAGAAAGAAAATATAGAAGTTGTCAATATGTCAGGTAAGATGAGTAAAATCTATAGAGATGTAGATAGCTTAGAACAGGAAAGTGGTTTAGTTGTAGAAGGTACTGTAATAAGTAATGAATACATTGAAGAAAATTTAATTACCTTTACAATATCAACTGTAAAGGTTACAAAGGTTTTAAAGGGGAATGATGTTGTTAAAGCTGGAGATACGGTAAAAATGCTTCAAACTGGAGGCATTATGACTGTTAAATCAAATCCTAGTACAGCCAAAGAATTTGATGATCCAAAAGAAGTTGAAAAAAATATAGGGAAAAAAGTAGAGATAGCATTAGAGGGGGTTCCAGTTCTAAAAGAAGGAGAGTCTGCTATAATATTCTTGCAAAAATATCAAGGATCAATTGTTAAGGATGGCTTTGTAGCTACAGGTGACTACCAAGGTAGATTTAAGATTAAAAACGATGAAACTGCTGAACCTCAAAGTGATATTCTGAAAGAAACATATAAAGCTTATACAGTTGAAGATTTCGAAAATAGCATTTGCAAGTAAAATACATAAGTAATAATATTAAATTAATTATAGAAAAACACTGTTAATACGGTTTATTAACAGTGTTTTTAGATTTATTTATTATTTGAAAGCATCAATAGCAGTTGTAAATTTAAGTACGTTAGTAGCTACTTTAGTAGTAGCACCTAGTGGATACTTATCAGGAAGAACAGTTGTATTAGCTTCAGGTTCCCAATAGAATACACCTAAGCCTTTTCCATTTGGAACAGCTTGTACTTTACTAATAACTGCTTTTATCATATTGTAAGTATTGCTAGGGTTTCCTTCGTGTCCACCAACTTCGCATACCATAACTTCTTTTCCATAGCGAGATGCCATGTCATTTAAATTGTAAGCTAAAGCATCGATGCTTTGAGTGTAATCAACGCCGTCCCAATGTGGATAGTAAGAAAAACCGATTACGTCATATTTAGCACCAGCATTTTTTAATCCATCAAAAACGTATCTATATAAGCTGTTTTTTGGTCCGTTTGCTAAGTGAATGATAACTTTTGAAGATGGACTTACTGCTTTAACTGCGTTATAGCCTTGGTTTATTAATTGAGACCATTGACCAAAGTTAGAGGAACTTCCAGCTGGCCACATCATCCCTCCGTTTGTTTCGTTACCTACTTGTACCCATTCAGGATAGATGCCAACTTTTTTAAGTTCATTCATAACATAACTAGTATGGCTGTATACATCTGTTTGTAATTGAGAGAAACTATGAGATGCCCATGCAGCAGGCATATCTTGACGGCCTGGATCAGCAAAGTGATCACTATAATGGAAGTCGATCATTATTTTCATTCCAAGTTTTTTTGCACGCTGTGCCATGTAAATTACACCCTTTGAATCGGAGTAGCCTAGTAGACATCCATTCCATTGGAAGTTTGATGGAGGATTTACAAAAACTCTTAATCTTATAGAATCGATTCCATGATCTTTTAAAATTTGAAGAGGGTCTTGTTGAACTCCACTGTCATTTTGCCACTTAACACCCATGCTTTCTAATTGATTTAGCCAACCAATATCAGCGCCTTTCGAAAAAGATGTAGCAGCTAATACATTGGTCGAAACTGGGCTTGAACTAAAACTTAAAGTAATGATTACGCACATAATCATTGAGAAAATAAATTTAACATTTCTTTTAAACATATAATCCACCTCTGAAAATTTATTTTTATAGATTGCTATCAAAGCTGAAAAAAATTACTTTTTCTTGGATCATAAATAAAAAGTAAGTAGTTTCAGAGTTGAGAAATTTTAAACGTTTACAAAACGTCTAAAAAATAATTACAGATAAAAATTACAGAAGAAATAAATTTGTTCTCTTTACGGATTTAAAGTGATACTTACTTCTATAATATTTACGTACAAGTAAAAGAAACTTAAAAAAATCTGCTTTGACAATATAATTTTACCAAGTTTATTAATTAATATCAAGACATTTTTTTATAAATGCGACAATGTACGACAAGTGTTAAAAGGTTTCGTATAAATATTTAATTATTAAAATTTAAAAAATAGGTGATTGGATAAGAAAAGTTAGTAAAAATCATTGTAACAATCTGAAAAAATTTATCAATAATTGAATTGATGATAAAAATGTTAGTAAATAAAATGGTAAACAAATGTAGTAAAAATATGATAAATAAGAGCGGTAAGTGAAAAATATTTACTAATGGAAAACTATATTTATTTCATAGTTGCTGCAAGAGGATACAAAACTTATTGGATAATTATACGGACAAAGGGATATTTTTTTTAAGATTAGGGAAACTAATTTCATAAAAGAATTGAAGGAGGAGTATATGAAACATGTTAGAGCATTACTTATGAAATTTGCAATGACAGCAATAGGCTTAGAAATTGTTGTCTATTTATTTTCTGATTTAGCTTTCACAGATATATTATATATGTCTGCTTTTATTACAATAATTTCTTACGTAATAGGTGATTTATTAATACTCCCTTCAACTAATAATACTATAGCTACTATTGCAGATGCGGTATTGGCATTAGCCATTATATATGCCTTTGATTCTTTATGGGGTACTATGACAATATCCCTATTAGATGCGTTAATGTCTGCGGCTCTTATAGCTATAGGAGAGTGGTTTTTTCACAAATATATATCAGTTAATGTTTTGGAGAAAGGAAGAGAATAAGATGTTATCGTTAAGAACTTTGAGATAGATTGCCATATGCTAGTAAAAAATACCTTTGATTAACAATGATTATGTTAGTCAAAGGTATTTGTCTATTTCTTAATACTAAAAGTTATTATTACAAACTTTTAAGGATTTAGTTACGAAACTTAATTTTATCGTAAATTTTATTTAGAAAGTAATTTATTCCTTGAGTAAGTGCATAGTCAAATACAATAAATATAAATTGCATAACTACGAAGGCTATAGGAATGATATAAGGTATCTCTGGAAGTTTAATTCCTGTTACATCAGTAAATAAACTAGCACTAAGCCATAGCACTAGTAGAACACAGTTAAAGTAAACTAGTTTTAAAAAAATTTCTAGAGGTAGGTTTTTAAATTTTTCTATAAAAAGTTTTATTAGCCCGTAGATACCAAAAAGAAGAATATATAAAAGTACATTTCCTCTTAAACCTAAAAACATCAATGATATAACAGAAGTAGCAATATAAATTACTAAGGATGTTTTTATATTTGTTGTTAGTATTGCAATAGGAACGATAAGGGAAGTTAAGGCTAAAACTGTAAGCCTCGAGGTGGGGATAACTGTAGATATGTATACTAACATAAAGCTGAGAGCAGTTAAAATACCGCCTCTTGATATATAGAGAGCTTTTCCTTTCATACTCATCCTCCTATCTATAGTTTTATAAACAATCTATACAATCTCCACCCATACATTCACAGCATGTATCTAATGCCCAAATCTTGCAAAAAGTATCGCAACAGTCATCGTTGCCACAGAAACCGCCATGACCATGGTGTCTATGAGAATAACTTTGTCTGTAGTTATGATTTCTATTAGTCATTTTGCTATAAGTATTTCTATATTCTAAGTTATTTGGGTTCATATTAATAGCTTGGGTTACATAGTTTATACCAGAGTCATACCAACCTCTATTCATATGACATACGCCCATTAAATAGTTCCATTCAGCATCTCTATTGTTCCAAGAATTTAGTCTTTGTAATGCAAATTCATATTGACCTCTTTGGATAGACATTCTTACTTCATTGTAAAAATTATAGCTGTCATTGGAATAGCCAGCTGATTGGCTAGTGTTATTAGAATAATTATTGTTTGAACGGTTACTACTTGAGCTAGAGCCCCTTTGTTTTAAAGTTTCATAGGCTTCGTTTGCTTCCCTCAATTTTTCTTCAGCTAAATCTTTAAGTGGGTTATTTCCATATTGATCTGGATGATATCTTTTAACTATTTCCCTGTAGGCTCTTGTAATTTCCTCCATGGAAGCGCCTTCTTTTATTTCTAATACTTCATAGGGATTACGCATTTGCAGTCACTCCTTTATAAACTTTATCAATTTTCTCTTGTAATCCAAATTCCAAAATGTTCAGAAGTAAATTTTTATTCTTTTTTATAGAGAGCCTATCAAAACATCCCACTGTTTGTTGTTCACAGGAGAGTGAGAGGAAAACTATTCTATTTTTTATAGACTCATATAATTCATTATAAGACAAATTGTTGTTGTTGTAAATTTTAGCAGTGCCAGATTCTTTATTTACAAGCTTAGTCATCACTACAGCAGCAACTACAATTGTAGTCATGATCATTACCGCAGCAGCAACTACAATCATGGTTATGATAACTGCCACAGCAACAATTACAATCACGGTCATTATGGCTACCACAGCAACAATTGCAATCATGGTCACTATGACTACCACAACAACAATTGCAATCATGTTCATTATGACTGCCACAGCAACAATTACGCTCCTGGTCATTATGATCACCACAGCAACAATTACTGTCAGACGTATTATGATCACTATTACCACAGCAAGAACTGTTATTATTATTAATAGTATCATTATTAGTAGTATTAGTATTAATATCGTCACCATTAGTATTATTAACATAATAGGTATTATTACTATCACTAGCATCAATATCAACACAAATAGTACAATTCATATGATTTCTGCTATGATGTCTGTGCCTGTGCGAGTAACTTTTTTTATATTTATGATTTCTATTTATGACTTTGTTATATGTATTTCTGTATTCTATGTTATTTGGATCCATATTAATAGCTTGGGTAATGTAATTTAATCCCGAATCATACCAGCCTTTTTTTAGATGGCATATTCCCATTAAATAATGCCATTCAGCATCTCTAGTATCATATGAATCTAGTATGCGCATAGCAACGTCGTAGCGATGATTTTCTATGGATACTCTTACATCAGAGGAATCACGCATTTTCAGTTACTCCTTTTAAAACCTTATAAATTTTCTCTTGTAATCCAAACTCTAAGACATTTAGAAGTAAATTTTTGTTCTTTTTTATAGGAAGTCTATTAAAACATTCTAAGGTTTGTTGTCCACAAGAAAATAAAATAAAATCGAGCCTATCTTTTATAGACCCATATAATTCAATATAAGATAAGTTGTCTTTATTATAAATTTTAGTAATAGGATTAAACTTATTTTTATCCATATCTTCTTTCAAATCATCAATGGCATCTATAGTATAAATCCATTTTCCTAGATTATATCCTAGCCAGTATAAATCTTCCTTGATGGAAGAATCTTGATTGAAACTTAAAATTTCTCCTGTCAACACACTGAAAGGATCAGCAATCTCATCTAAGGAAAAAGTCTCCTTAGCTTCTATAGAAGACAATTCTTTCAGTCGCTGGGATATGATGTCAAGCATTGGTCTATAGTTGTCTGGGAACTTTTTAAAGTAAGGCTTTAATGCTAGGGAAAGAGCTTTACTTTTCAAGGATTTATCATCAACAACATCATCAACAAGCTTATAATAAGTTAGAGCCACATTACAAAAGGAAGCATAGTTTAAAGCTTCGGTATTTACTATGACTTTTTTCTTTTTCTTTGGATGTAGAATGCAAAAACTTTGAGTAGGTTTTAAACAGCCATCACTCAGTGAATCATGTAATACTGCAAGAAAGGTCATATCATAATTTAAAGCAAGGCGAGGCATATTACCGAAATTGCTTTTTATAGATTTACACAGTCCACAGTAGTAGGCAGTGAATACTTCATACTCTTTTATTTTTAGTTCGCTTTTACAAGGTGTAACGTAACCAAACATATAATTTATCCTTTCTTTTATAAGCCTTTATCATTCATGATTTCATAGATGCTCTTAGGGTTTGTATCTGCCATAGTATAGCCAAGTAAATTAACTATTTCAGCTACTTCATCCTCACTTTCGCTTTCTATCTCTAGATATGGAAAAGGGCAGAAAGATTTATCATTGATATCTATTTCTACAAGAGTATTCTTATAGCTATAGCTTTCTCTGTATTTTTTCACTTCTTCACATATTAAGAGACCTAGGGATTTAAAGATTTTGATTCCAGCTTCAGAATCGTCTATTATTGTTTCGTTTTCTTCCATGAGTTTATATACTTCTTCGCTTATAAGCCTTTTTGTAGTCATATAAGTTACTGATTTATTGTGTAATAAATCCTCTACTACACGAACTCTTGCATAACCTTTTTTAGCTAATAATCTTCTGTCTTCAAAATCAAAGATATAATTTATCTGGTTTTCTTTTTTTACTAGAGTAGCATTAATATTTGCTAGTTTATCTTTTATATCATCTACAGAAATATCTATAATTTTTGTTTCAAGTTCATTCATAAATTCAACTCCTAGGATAAACTTCAAGGTTAAAAATTTTACTAATAAAGATATATTTCTTATTCATTGAAACTATATAAAAAATCCATAAGACTATTTAAATATAAGTGAATTTTATGTAGAATCTTTGATGAAATATATAAATAATAATTTATTTTATTATAGCACAAAATATTAAATAAACCTTTAAAATATGCTATAATTAAACGTAACATTAGAGAAGAGGTGTGACATATGGATGGATTTCATGAACAATTTTTAGAATCGAAAAAGCCAGCAATATATACAGTGGCAGTAGCATTACACTATTTTACTCTTGGTCTTGGTTTGTTAAGCATGCTGCTTGGACAAATAGCTTTAGCAATTCTTGCTTTTTTAATAGCAATAGCTATGTATTTTGTAAAGAGAAATGCCTATATTGAATATGAATATGAGCTTACTATGAGCGAATTTGATATTTCAGTAATATATGATAAGCAAAGAAGAAAAGCTTTTGCATCTTTTGACGTAAAAGATATAGAAATAATGGCACCAGAAAATTCACATGAAGTATTAGCTCATAAAGATGCTAAAGTAAAAAAATGCTATACAAGTGCTTATGAAGATGCAAATAAGTATGCAGTAATAACAACTAAAAATGGTAAAAAGGTGAAGTATCTTATCGTTCCGGACGAAGAAATGATAAGAATATGTTTTGCTATGAACCCTAGAAAGGTTAGAAAATAAAATAGACTTAAGGAGATTTAGAAAGTGGAGTATATTAATGACATTAGTATAAACAAAGGGATAATCCACATTCTTGATACCAGTATAGAGGAACCGATATTGACAGAATTTCCTTTAGCCTTAGGTGAAGAGGTCCAAGAATATTTATTAAAGCACCTAAAAAAATCTTTAAGAGACGAAGAATTGAAGTATGGTGTCTTTAATGAAGGTGAGAATATACTAAAGACTATAATCGATAATTATAGATATAGTACTATTGACTTTATTTCTATGTCAAAAGCTATAGCACAAAATTTATTTGCCGTAATGAAAGATAATTGTGCTGGACCATGTGATGTGCTTATAGTTGATTTTTTAACAGAGTATGGACATATAGTTGGTATTTTAAAGCTTGATTATATAAAAAACTATGCCCATTCAGTGGATATAGTGGATGAAAAAGTTGGCATTAAAATTATTGAGCAATATTCTGGTTTACCAGGTGGAGGGCAAAAACTTCAAAAATGTGCTTTCATAAAAGTTACGGAAAATGACAATGCTCATAGGTTGATGGTCCTAGATAAAAAGGTTAAAAATCCAGAAGGCGAAGAAGAAACTTATTTCGTAGAAAAATTTTTGCAGTGTGACTTTTTTCAAAATGAGAGAGACATGACTAAAAGTTTTATACAGTCTGCTGAAAAGTGGACACAGGAAAACTTGAAAGAAAGTGCTGATGATGCTGAAGCTTTTAGACGCACCATAAGAAGAAAGCTTCAAGAAGATGACGAAATTAAAATTCCAAATTTAGTTGAGGAATTTTTTAAGGATTCTATGGAATCAAAAGCAAGCTTTAGCCAGTATATGGAGAAGGCAGGATTGCAAGAGACTGTAGCTTTAGATAAGGAATATCTTGAAAAAAAACTAAAAAGAGCTAGACTAAAGATTGATAAAGACATAGATATTTATATTAATCAAGATGCTTATAACGATCCGCTTAGGTTTGAGATAAAGCGCAATGGAGATGGTACTATAAATATGGTGATAAAGAACATCTCAAATTATATAGAAAAATAATCTATTACATAAAGATAATGCAGTGATAATTAAGATATTAGGTTTGCATTATCTTTTTTTGATATAATTTATAGATAGTGTTAAAATATAGATACGAAATACCCAAGAAAAGGAGAGGTGCTATATGAATAAAAGTACAAAAGTCCTAGTTTCAACTTTGATCATAGCTTCATTATTTGCAATAACAGGTTGCAATGATACTAAGAGTAATAATGGAAGTACAGTTAATAACGGAAAAGTTGAAAGCAATAAAAATGAGGATACAGTAGATTCAGAGAAGAAAGAAGATACAAATAACAATACTAATACAACTGATAATAAGAATACTACAGAAAATAAAACAGAAACAAATAATACAGACAATAAAAACACAAATACCAATGCAAATACAGGTACAGACAATAATAAGGAAACTAATGCTTCTACTGAAAAGGTAACCTTACAGGAGATTATAGCACAATATCTTAAAAATACCTATGGAGATAAATCAAACATAGGAAAAGATAGAATTAATAACATTGATATGCAACCTGGAAGCACAGGAGCAAAGACCTTAATGATAGAAATTAATGCTGATTCAAATGAGTCTTCTAAAAAAGTATTGGCAAGTATGAATAAAATAAGCAAGGATATTATAATTAAAACTCAAGAGTTTACTAAAAAGGATAATTTGGCACAAGACATAGTAATTACATTCTTTTTACCAATAGGTCAAAACGGTGCTAATGAACAAATATATCAAGTTAATGTTGATGGAATGGATGTACTTAAAAAAGATTGGTCAACTATAGAGCCTACTGATTTAAAGAATCATGTTTCTGTAATAACCAATGACCAATACTTTTCACTAAACCCGTAAGTGACGCTCTAAATCTTTGATTTAGCCAGCAGAACTTACTCCCCAGTCCTGAGACTGGGGAGTTTCCTTTAAAATAGACAGCTTGATTAAAAAAATAGTACGCTGTAAGACAAACACAGAAAAGAGACTGTGTTAGCTTGCAGGGTACTTTTTTTACTTTAATTTGGTTAGAATTAAGTAAATATCAGTAACTTTAGTGAATAGCACGTTAAAAGATGATTTTATGTAGGCATAAACAAGTAATGCATTAAAAAATAAAGATGTTAGATTCTCGAGTTATATTATTACAATTTTCCCTATTTTTATCGAAGTAGATGTAATGAAATTATAGTGAAAGTAAATTTTTCATTCAAATTTAATTGAAAAGCCTTCATTTTGGGACAAACTATATTTACATTTATGAATAAAAATGATATATTTGTTATAAATATCAATAAAATAAAAAATGTAATGACATCGAAATGCATTTTTTTAGCATATATGAGTTGAAGCAATAGAAGAAGTAAACATTATGAGTAATTACTGAGATATAAATAGGCGAAATAGATGTATTTTGAAATATATTTATTAAGGGAGAATTATAATGAAAAGAGTTAAGGAAATTTTAATGGGTGCAGTTCTCACAGCAGCAGTATGTTGTGTTTTCACTACTGGTGTTAACGGAGCTCCTTGCAAGGACAAGCTGTTTGAGGCAAAACAACCAGATGGTACTAAGGTACAGGTTAAAGTCACAGGGGATGAATATTATCAACAAGTTGAAAGCTTAGACGGTTATACTCTATGTACAGACAAAGATGGATGGATATGTTATGCAAAACTAAATGAAGATCAGTCAGAACTTATTTCAACTGGTGAGGTTTATAAGGGGAAAAGTAGTACAAAAGCAATGAACTTTGCAGCAAAGGCTGGAGCTAATAGTAATTCTAACAAGCATTTAAAAATAAGTAAGAAAGCTAAGGAAGAAAAGAAAAATGCCGTTAAAAAATCGCTGAAAGTTGATGATTCTACAAGTAAAGTTGCTTCGAATGTAAAAAATAGTTTTATGTATGCAAATGGAGTGACAGGTACTGAAGCTAGCAATGGATTATTAGAGAGTAAAGTTAGTAATAGCTTCTTGGCTGCAAACACATTAGTATCTCAAGAAAATGTAAAGGGTTTAACGATTTTAATAGATTTTCCAGATGTAAAAAGTAGCATATCAAAAGAAGAAATAAATAATTTCTTTAATCTACAAGGCTATACTGGTTTTGGAAACAACGGCTCTATTAGAGATTATTTTTACGATGTTTCTGGAGGTAAATTATTATATACAAATTCTGTAATTGGATTTTATACAGCGAAACACCCTAAAGCATATTACGATGATGTCAATGCAAGTGCAGGTGATTATAGCAAAGCTGTTGAACTTGCAACTGAAGCTGCAAATTGGGCAAGAACAGCTGGAGTTGATTTTTCAACATTAACAAAAGATCAATATGGCTATGTTAAGGCTGTAAACCTTCTTTATGCTGGAAATGCAGATTCACCTTGGGGAAAAGGAATATGGCCTCATCAAGGACAGATTGGAAACACTGGGGGAATTACAAGATATGAAATGTCTAATATAGGAAGTGATTTGGCTATTGATACTATATGCCATGAAAATGGACATTTAATTTGTAGTTATCCAGATTTGTATGATTATGATGGTGACTCTCAAGGGACTGGCGGATACAGTCTTATGAGTGGAACATCAAATCCTAAAAATCCAGCACCACCAGATCCATATTGTAGAAATATCATATCAGGATGGAATATAACAACAGATTTAAATACATATAACAATGGTTCTCTAATTACAGCTTTATCTAATGGGAATGCAAATCAAGAAATATATAAATGGTCTGGAAACGATTTTCAAGAATATTACCTAGTTGAAAATATCAAAAAAGTTGGTAGATATGCAGATGTACCAGATGAAGGATTAGCAGTTTGGCATGTGGATCAAAGAGGAGATAATTCTTATAATGATATGAGAGCAGATAGACATTATCTAGTATCGCTTGTACAAGCTGATGGTAGATTTGACATGGAATACAATAGAAATGGTGGACATGACGGAGATTTATTCCATGGTGGATATAATACTGCAATTAATGATAATAGTATGCCAAATTGTAAGTGGTGGAATGGAACTGCTTCAGGATTAGACATTTCACAAATAAGCAATTTAGGAAGTACTATGACCTTTGTTAAATCTGGTACAACCTCTACTCCAACCATTGATAATCTTGCTAAGTATGCAACTCCATCAACTTCCTATTGTTCTCCATGGGAGGATATAAAGGCTTTAAACGATGGAATTGAGCCAACAAATTCTAATGATAGAAGTGCTGCTGTATATGGAAACTGGGTGGAGAATGCAGCATCTAAACGAGTAGTATGGGTACAATATGATTTCAGTAAAAGTTACAAGCTATCAAGTTGTGATCTTTACTGGTTTAAAGACAATCAAGGAATCGATGTACCATCATCTTATAAAATTAAGTACTGGAATGGAACATCATGGGTTAGTGTAACTAATGCTAAAGGTTTAGGCATTGAGATAAATAAGTATAACACTACTACCTTTGATCCAATAACAACAAATAAAATAAGAATTGAAATAACAGCTAATGGGACTTATTCTACAGGAATATTAGAGTGGAAAGTAAAGTAATTAGAGTAGAATATAATTCCCTTTAAAGCGGATATTTAGTATAGACTTAACAAAAAATATGGAGTATCATTTTTTAGAGGATACAAAAAATACATATACATAAGAAAAAGCCTTGAAAAATATAATCTAGTTATCTGGAATAATTAGATAAAATAGAAAGGAGAATTACATGAATATTGAAATTAAAGATGTACAATTAAGTGAGGTTGAAGTCAAGATATTTGCTGAACTTGAAGATTGCTTAAGTGACTTAAAAGACCTAAAGGTACTTAAAGAAAAGGAGAAGTTTGTAGGCAAAGACGGCGAGGTTTTTGTTTATAATGTTGGGGAAGATCTAAAATACAATATATTGGTAGGACTTGGAAAAAGAGAGGAGCTTACTACAGAAAAAATCAGAATAGCTATGTCTAAAGCTTATAACAAGGTGAAAGAAATAAAAGCAAAAGAAGTTGCTGTTAGATTTATAGATGTAGAAAATTTCTGCAAAGGAAGAACAATAAAAGCTATAGCAGAAGGCTTAGCTTTAACAGCATACAGCTTTGACAAATATAAAAGCGACAAAAAAGCTGAGACTATAAATGTATATGTTACAGATGTAAAAGAAGAAATGAAAGCAAAGGTTAATGGAAAGTTAAATGAAGCAAAGGCTATAATTAACGGAATTACTATTGCTAGGAATCTTGTGAATGAACCACCAAATGTTATATATCCAGAAACACTTGCAAATGAAGCAAAAGTTCTTGGAGAAAAATATGGCTTTGAGGTTCAAGTATTAGATAAAGCACAAATAGAAGCTGAAAAAATGGACGCCTTTCTTGCGGTTGCAAAGGGATCAGCTAAGGAACCAAAGTTTATCATTATGAGGTATTTTGGAGATGAAGCAAATAAAGAAGAGATAGTTGGATTAGTAGGAAAGGGTTTAACTTTTGATACTGGTGGATATTCTTTAAAACCTGCTGCTGGAATGGATGAAATGAAATCTGATATGGCTGGTGCAGCTGCAGTAATAGGTGCTATGACAACTATAGCTTCTCAAAAATTAAAGAGAAATGTAGTGGCTGTAGTTGCTGCTTGTGAGAATGCAATTTCTGGGGGCTCATATAAGCCAGGAGATATCATAAACTCAATGGCAGGAAAGACTATAGAAATCCTTAATACTGATGCTGAGGGTAGGTTAACTCTTGCTGATGCAGTTTCTTATGTAATATCAAAAGAAAAAGCTACCAAGGTAGTTGATATTGCAACTTTAACTGGTGCAGTACTTGTAGCTCTTGGTAACACTACTACAGCAGTAATAACTAACAATCAAGAATTCTATAATGCATTAGAGGAAGCTTCTAAAAAATCAGATGAAAGAATGTGGCAATTGCCAAACACTGATGATTATAAGAAATTAATTAAGTCTGAAATAGCAGACCTTAAAAATATCGGTGGAAAACTTGCAGGAACAATTACCGCAGGATTATTTATCGGAGAGTTTGCAAAGGATGTTCCATGGATGCACCTTGATATAGCAGGTAGTTCTTGGAGAGAAGGTAACTCTGATTATAATCCAAAGGGTGGAACAGGTGTTGGAGTTAAGACTTTATACTACCTAGTTATGGGACCTTGTGGCTGTAAGCATTAATTAAATTATAAAAAGGTTAAAGCAGTGAACTTACTTGCTTTAACCTTTTTTCTAGTGCTTTGTGGTTGAGATAATTTTTTACTAAGTAAAGATACTCAAATTATAAAAAGTATCAAATAAAATATCTTTATAAAAAACTTTTTATAATAACTATTTATTGCAATTTTTGATTTTGTAATATCTAATAATGAAAAATGCTATTGTACCAATTAATCCAACATTGATTAGAAAAAATAATATAACGAATAAATTAATCTCTATCATTAGAATTTCTCCTTAGGTTTATTGTTTGAATTTAGTATACCATAAACCCTTGATAAAAGTTGTGTTAATTAGATATAAATAAAAAAATATTATAAATTTACCAATAGATTAAAAGTTAGCATAATTATAGCTAAATATGATGGATTTATTGTGAATATAGTCAAGGTATCTATTTATTAATTATTTTTTTCAAGGTTTCTACAAGAGTATCCATTTCTTTATCAGTACCAATGCTTATCCTTAAGAAATTATTTATTTTAGGTTTATTAAAGAATCTTACAAGAATTCCGTTAGCTCTTAATTCTTTAAATATTTCTTCAGCAGGCATTTCCTTGTGGCTAACAAAGAAAAAGTTGGTTTTTGATTCTAGTACGGTAAAGCCTAGTTTTTCAAGTTCAGGTAATATCCTTTCTCTAGTTCTTATAACCTTATTGCACATAGTATCAAAGTACTCTACATCCTCAAAAGCAGCTTTTGCTCCTACTGCTGCTAGTCTGTCTATAGTATAAGAATTAAATGAATTCTTAACTCTATTTAGTCCATCAATTAAATCAGCATGTCCAAAAGCAAAACCAACACGAAGTCCTGCAAGAGATCTAGATTTTGAAAGGGTTTGAACTACTAAAAGATTTGGATAAGAATCAATTAAATTGATAACGGAAGTACCGCCAAAATCTACATAAGCTTCGTCTACTATTACAACAGTATTTTTATTAATTTCAAGAATTCTCTTTAAATCATCAATTTCTACTGGTTTACTAGTAGGAGCATTTGGATTTGCTATAACTATTCCTGCATTATCAGTTATGAAATCCTCTACAGGTAGTGAAAAATCATCTTTAAGTGGAATAAGCTTGTGATTAAGTTCAAAAAGTTGAACATAAACTTCATAGAAGCTATAAGTTATATCAGCAAAAAGTACAGGTTTTTCTTTATTAAAGAAAGTCATGAAAGAAAAAGCGAGAACTTCGTCTGATCCATTACCTACAAAGATTTGATTTGGAGATAGGTTATAGTATTTTGCAACTGTAGCTCTAAGGTCATCACAGTTTGGTTCAGGGTAAAGTTGAAGGCAGTCAGTAGCCTCTTTATTAATAGCCTCAATAACCTTTGGGGATGGGGGATAAGGATTTTCATTTGTGTTCAACTTTATATATTTTCTATCCTTTGGTTGTTCACCTGGAACATAAGGCTCGATTTTCTTTGTAATTTCACTCCAATATTTACTCATAAGCATAGTTCCTCTCTATATAAATTTTATTGTTGATAAAAAATTTTTTATATGTAAACTTATAAATACTTTAGCACACTAAAGTGATGTGTGATATTAATAATATCACATTTAGAGGAACTTTTACAATAGAAATAAAGATTATTCTAAAATAAAGGCATACAAAATTTTAATAAAGCTCTTATAAGTTCGTCTTTTTTCAGTAATTCTTTTTTTAAGGCTGCGATATAAACGCTATTATCGTAAGAGGTTTCTAGAATTGTTTCATCGTAAAACATTCCTTCATAAGCCTCCATTATAAGGGTATGGGCAATATTACGTTTGCCAGGTACCCATTGTAGTGTAATATTTTTATCTTCACAAAAGTTTTGAATTTCCTTAGCTTTTGGAAAGGTTTTTGATGCTTTTGTACTAATATTTTTTCTGTTAATTGTATTTACTAAAGCCACTTGATCAGAATATATAGTTATGTCTTCAGTTAATTCATTAGCAGTCTCACTCAAAATTTTTGTACAATGATATAAGGCTTCTTCTTCTGCCTCATGTATATGACCTTGTCCAAGAAATCTTGAAAATTTTATAGGGAATTGCGGTGAATTTGAATAGACACTTATATACATTTCACCACATTTAACTCCACCATCAACATATATTTTCATTATAATTACTCCTCCTATTAATAAGCTTATAGTTAATTGTTTAATTACTATAAACTATTTATTTTTGTATATAAGTTGCCATAAAGAAGCTTCATAGATTATATCCATTTTGCAATATGTCTTAAAATTTTAGTGAAGTTTCAATAATGGAGCTTATATAGATTAAGTTTTATTTTATATATTTTAGTGAGAACATCCTATTTACATTATTTACAATTAGGTTAACAAATATTCATTTTATCAAAATTTATATAAGTTTTTTTATTAAGCATAAATAAGTTTTTCCATTGAAACAATCAGAAAGTTTAATATATAATGTAGAATGAGCTAAAAAATTAGAGTTTCTTAAATAAATCAGGAATTTATAGATAAGATTTTTATAAGGAAATTTATATAGGGGAGAGTCTATACATGGAAGCAAAAGCAGTTTTAAAGGTGGTAGCGGTCTTTTTATTAGTTGTTTTTTGTACAAGCTGTCAAGTGAAAGAAGAAGCTAAGGAAAGTGATTTAGAATATAAATATGAGGTTAGTTCAAGTGTAAGACCTTTTCAAGATAATGGATATAATCTTGCTGAACAAGGAAAGAAAAAGATAGAAGAAGCAAAGCAAAAGGCAGAACAAGAAAGGTTAAAAGCCGAGGAAGAAGCCAAAGCTAAAGAAGCTGCTCAAGCTGAGGAAACAGCAAGAAAAGAAAAAAACAATGAAAATATAAATGTAAGCAATAATGTAGCAGCTAATCCCCAAAAAGAAGAACTTTTAGTCGAGAAAATACAAGGTATAGGTTCAGCTGAACAAGTTATAACTGTAACTAATGATTACAGTAGTAGTCTTCAAGTTACGGTGCAAGCTTTTGAGAAACAGAATGGAGTATGGAGAAAAATTTTAGAATGTCCTGGGGTAATAGGTTTTGAAGGTTTTTCTTACAATAAGACTGAACAGAATAATACTTCCCCTATTGGAATATATACTTTGGGAACAGCTTTTGGACAAGTTGGTAACCCTGGTACTGGACTGAGTTTTAGAGATATTACACCAAATGATTATTGGGTAGATGATCCTAATTCAGCTTATTATAATTCTTGGCAAACAGGAGATTCAGCTGGTCGATGGAATTCTGCTGAAGCATTATATCAAATTTCTTTGTACAAATATGGATTTGTAATTAATTATAATACTGAGAATGTTGTTAAAGGAAAGGGAAGCGCTATATTTTTTCATATATGGAGTTCTCCTTATAAGGGAACTGCAGGATGTACAGCAGTAGCTGAGGAAAATGTTATAAAGCTATTAAATTGGCTTAGAGCAGATAAAAATCCTTTAATTGTACAAGGTACTGTTGAGCAAGTGGAGAATATGTAGTTTCAGTGATAAAACATATAGACAAGTTATTTTTCTTTAGAACACTAAATTAATTTTAGTTTAAAAGTCCTGCCTTGTGTTTAGATAAATTCTGACAAATAGGTAGGACTTTTTATTTATCTAAATTTCTCCAATGCTTAGGGTGAATTTTGTAGATATTTCCCACACTATTTCTATTTATAGGATAAAAGTTTAACTATTTAAAGATAATCTATAGGGTTTCATCAAGCTTGTAAGTAAGTGAGAATGCGAATTTTCTAGGATCGAGATAACATATTATAAATGGATTTACTTAAATGTGACTATGTTAACAAAAAGTATATAAAATTAAAAATATGTAAAAATGTTGATTTTAAGTGGAAAATATAGTAATCTATTCTAGAAATATTATGCGTCTTATTGAAAGAATATGACGTAAATCTAAGTAAAAGAGGGGAAAAAATGAGGAAATTTAAAAGATTATTCAGTGGAATTGTAGCATTTATCATGCTCTTCTCAGTGCTACAATTATCGGAATTTACTAAAGTTTATGGGGTAACAGCAGTAAATTCAATAACATTTGTTAATCAACCAAGTTCAATACTAATAGGAGAAACTGTAAAAATTACTCCTACAATTGACCCAATTAATGCAGAAACTGATAATGGATTAGTATGGACAGCTGCTAATGCATATGCAACAGTAGATACACAAGGGAATGTAACAGGTATTGCAGAAGGTATAGCTGCGATAAGAGTAACTTGTGGCTCTGTAAATAAGATTTTTAAAATCACTGTTAAGGATCCAGCTAAATTGGTTTCAAATGTTCAATTAACTGAAACAAGTGTAAAAGCATGTATAGCTCAAGGTCAAGTAAGTCTTACTGCAATAGTAAATCCAGATACTGCTACAGATAAAAGTGTTACTTGGTCAAGTAATAATCCTGCAGTTGCAGATGTTGCAGACCAATCAGGAACAATACAATTAAACTCAGTGGGAATTGCAACAATCACTGTTCAATCAATAAACAATCCTAATGCACAAGCTACTTGTGAAATACAAGTTTTACCACAAGTAACAGGAATAAGCTTAGATAAAACTTCAATAACTTTAGAGAAAAAAGATGTTGCTCAAACTGCAACAATAAAAGCAACTTTAGAGCCAGCAGATGCAATTCAAGATGTAGTATATCAATCTAGTGATATGGCTGTTGTTCAAATTGATCCAACAACAGGAAAAATTTACCCTACTGTTAGAGATGGCGTTGCAACTATAACAGTATCTTCAGCAAGTAATCCTTCAGTATTTGCAACTTGTGAAGTTATTGTTTTACCTAAAATAACAGGAATAGCTTTAGATGTATCAGATATAAAAATATCTAGAGCTAAGAGAGAAATCCACTTACTAACTACAAATGTAACTCCAGTAGGTGCAAACTCTAAGGTTACATTTACAAGTAGTGATGAGAATGTTACAAAGGTAAATGAAGATGGATTAATTATTCCAGTATCAGGTGGTACTGCTATCGTTACAGCAACATCTGTAAGTGATCCAAGCATATTTGCAACTTGTAATGTAACAGTAACTCCAGAACCAACAGAAGTAGAAATTAATAAATCAGAAGTTACTTTATCAAGAGTCAAAGGTGAGACTGCTCAATTAACAGCAAAAGTTCTTCCATCAGATACAGAGCAAGAGGTTGAATATTCTAGTGATGATCCTAAGGTAGCAACAGTTGATGCAAATGGCTTTATAACAGCAGTATCAGAAGGAACTGCTACGATAACTATAGTGTCACCTTATCAAAGAACTAAACCATCTACTTGTAAGGTTACAGTAGTTGGAACACCTTCAATGATAAACTTAAACAAAACAGAAGCAACATTAAATAGATATAAGGGTGAAACTGTTCAGTTAGCAGTAGATGTTATACCAGCAGGTTCAGAAACAGATGTAACTTATAGCAGTAGTGATGCAAACATAGCTACAGTTGATGCTAATGGTCTAGTTACACCAGTATCAGATGGAGTAGCGATAATAACAGCTAAGTCAAAATATGATGTTAGAGTAGTTAAAACTTGTACTATTACAGTAATAGGAGATCCAGATTCCGTTAAGTTAAATAAAACAAGTGCTGTTTTAGACTTAAGTCGTGAAAAGAATGTTACATTAGAATCCACTGTACCAGAAGGTACAAATCCAGCAGTAACTTATTCTTCATCTGATCCAAAGGTTGCGCAAGTAGATGCTAAAGGTGTGGTAACAGGATTATCAGTAGGACAAGCAACTATTACAGTAACAACTGTAGAAGGAAACAAAACAGCAACTTGTCTAGTTACTGTTATTGACAAAGAAAAGATGAAGCCAACAATAACTGTTGATAACGAAGAAGATACATATAAACCAGTTAAGGTTACAGTAACTGCTCCAACAGATTATCCAGGATTAGATTTAATAGAGTACAACATTGATGGAAGCGGATGGAAGATTTACAAAGAACCTGTGGAAGTAAAAGCTAATTGCAAATTTGTAGCGAAGACTTTTGATAAGTTTGGTAACTACAGTAATTTTGCACAATATGAAATAAAAAATATTGATAACAGCAAGTTACTAGTATTAAAAGGCGATGTTATCGATAAAAATATATTCAACAAGGTACAAGGTGTAGATATCACTGTTGAGGATACTGTTAATTCTGCAGGAGTTACATTAAAATGGTCTTTCAACGGAAAAGATGTTAAAGACACAAGTAAGGAACTAGATTTAAAATTAAATGATGTTTCAAAGAATAAAGACGTTATCGAAAGCAAATATGTAAATCCTTTAATTATTTCTTTCGTAAACCATGGTGAATTACCAGCACCAATGACTATAAGGATATTAGTTGACCCAGTAAAATTCGATGTAAACAAAGCATTAAACCTTTATTACTATAATGAAGATATAGCAGAAGCAGATAAGAAGATTCAAGAGATACAAAAAGGATTAATACCTGAGAAAGATGCTGATGGTAACTATTATGTTACTGTAGTATTAACTCACCATAGTGACTATTTCTTAAGTATTGGTGAAATAGTTAATACAAATCCAGTAATAGCACCACCAGTAGATCCAAATGGCAAACCTGGTGTTCAAGTGCAAGTTGGCGATCAAGTACGAGCAGGCGGACAAGCACAAGTATCACAAAATGGTACATTAGTACAAACAGGATCTCCTATTGATATGAAAGCATTACTTTCATTAGGTTTCCTTTCATTAGCTGCAGGAGCAATCTTTATAGCTAAAAAAAGAAGATAATAAATATAAGTTAAATGATAATCCCCATAAGATTTCCATTATATAAAGATGGAATTAGAAAAGTTTGACTATATTTATAATAAAAGATCACCTACTAGGAAAAATCTTAGTAGGTGATTTTTATTATAAAACTCTATTCATAAGCTCGGCTAAAGCACTTCTTTCAACTTTTTGTAGTTCCACGTGAGCTGTTAGATTTGATTCCTTGCATCTTTCAATAACATAAACTAAACCATTGGTTTTGCTATTTACATGGGTATTATCGATTTGATTGTCAGATGGATCACCAGTCATTATTATCTTTGCATTAACACCGATTCTTGTTAACATAAGTTTTGCTATATGTGGAGTAGTTTCCTGCGCTTCATCGTATAAAACTATAGCATTGGAAATGGTTCGTCCTCTCATATAAGTAAAAGTTTTGATTTCAAGAAGTCCTGACTTTTTAAGACCATCGATAAATTCTTTAGCAGTTCTTTCATCACCCTTTAGTCTTAGTATATTTTCAATAGCATCATAGAAGGGACCCATCCATGGTTTAAGTTTTTCATCTTCAGTACCAGGTAAATAACCAATATCTTCGCCAGCTGATGAGGTTGGTCTAACTAATACAATTTTATCGTAAACACCTTTTTCAAGTTTTTCAAGAGCCACACACATGGCAAGAATAGTTTTACCACAACCTGCTCTTCCGGAGATTGTTACAAAAGGAATATCATCATCCATAAGCAAATTCAACGTGAGCTTTTGCTCTAGATTTCTAGGCTTTATAAGGAACCCTTTATATTTAAGATTATCAACGTTTTTATGCTTTAAAAATTTCTTTCCAGAAATATCATCTAATTCACATTTTGTAATAGCGCTAGTTTTTTCGTCTTCTATAGCTTTTAATATAACAAATTGATTAGGATGTATTAGAAGGTAATCACCATTCTCATCCCTTAAAAAATCTTTAAGTTCATCTAATTCTATTATTTCGTCATTGTAGATTCTAGCAATAAAATCGCTAGGCACAAATAAAGTTAATACTCCTTTGTATAAGGTTTCTACTTCTACATGGTCATTTTTATAATCTTGTACTTCGATTCCTAGACTATTTGCCTTGATAGATACAGCAATATCCTTGGTAACTAAAATTGTTTTCATATTAGGATTGTCTATGGAGAGTGATTTGGTTACTGCAATGATTTTATTATCATTTTTTTCTAAATACATGCTGTCAGGTAATTTGTAGTTATGAAGTCTATTAATCTCAATTCTTAATGAACCACCAGAGGGGAGTGGAATACCAGTACTAAGGTTCCCGTCACAAGCTTCTTTGAGCTTATTTATATTTTTAAGAACTGTCCTGGCATTATAACCTCTAATAGAACTTTCTTTCTTCATATTATCCAGCTCTTCAAGGCAAATTATTGGTATTATAATGTTATTGTCTTCGAAGTTATTATAAAAATTAGGATCATGAATCATTACATTTGTATCTATTACATAATTTTTCTTCATAAGAATCACCTCCTTCTTAATTATCGTAAAATTCAGAAAATTTTGTAGACGTCTTATAATAAATTATCAAAGATGTACTAGGATTTTTATTGCTGGGTTATATATGTAAAGCTAAATCATATATATATAATATATAAAGTAAAGGTGGGATGTTGATGGAGGAATTAAAAGAGCTAATTCATCATTTTTCTGTAAATGATAGAGTGCAAGCAGAGGAATTTTTCAGTAAGGCTAATGCATATATAAGCTATTCCAGGACGACCAACGAATTATTAAATAAGATAGCATTTAGTGTTAAAAATCATATCACATATATGACTGCATCGCAGATGGATATCCTTTATGGAAGAATGGTTAGAGCTAAAAATTTATTGGTGCGTTGTAGTAGTTTTGAAGAAATTTTTCATACTATGTATTGTTGTGAGAGAGCAGAGATCAATCCAGAGGTCTGTTATTTAGCTGCCTTGTATTTAGGTATGAATTATTATAAAGATAAATATTATCCGAAATATGTCTATTTGAATGATAGAACTTATAGAGTCGCAAGAGAGTTAGTAGGAGAGAATTTTGACAAAGCCTTAAATTACTATAATGATGATAAAGAGTATCCTTATATCTTTAAAGAAGATATGCCAGAGGAAATGCAAGAGCTTAGGCCATATGAAATAGAAATATTCTTATCCTTAAATATAGGAGATTTAAAAGTCAAATTAGCAAATTGATATAGAAAAATATAGTGATTAATATAGGGAGTTTTCTAAAGCAAGTTTACATAGGCTTTGGAAAGCTCCTTTATGATTGTGATTTAATTAGCTTGATATGAGTTAGGTTAAGATGTAGAATAAGTCTATACATAAATTGTTAGGAGTTAAAAAATGAAGATAGAAATAAGAAAAATCTTATTAGTATTTATTGCGATATTTTTAATTACAAATACAGCATGTTCTAAGCCAAAGGAAACTAAAGAAAAAGTAGTAAAAGGAAATTTAGTTATATGCGCTGATGGGGATAATGATTACATAAACTTTACTGTTCAAGAATTTAAGAATAAATATCCTACAGTCAATGTAACTGTAGAGAATACGTCAGATTATAATATAGAAAATAAAGATATTATGATTATAAAAGATGAAGTTGCCAAAGAGTTTATAGATAACAATGATGAGTCATTATATACACTAAATGATGAAGAAGTTGTAGACATAGATAATATTAAGGGTGATAAGCTAAACAATTTGAATATAGATGGCAAACAATACGGAGTTCCATGGTACACCACCCCTGTTGCTATTGTTTATAATAAAAACTACATAAATACCTTGAATGTTAACATAGATTCTATTAATACTTACGGGGATTATTTAGCCTTAGGGGATAAATTACCAACCTTAGGTGATGTAAAATTACTCTCTTTAAGCCGTAATAATTTAAATAGCTTATTAAAAATATTTTTAGTCCAAGGGAATATTAATATAGAAAAGCAAGTTAAAGGCGAAAAAACCTTGATCCTTGGAGATTTGATAAGAGGAATCTTTAATAAGAAGCTTAATAGAGACCTGAGTAGCGAGGATGAAGCAATTAAAAGTTTTGCTCAAGGAAAAGAAATATCGCTTATTGTGACTCCAATGATGATTAATAAAATTGAAAAAAACTATCCAGAGGCGTTTAATAATATAGTGTTTCAAAAGCTTCCTGCTCTTTATAATGGTAGCAATCGAAATGTAGTATTAGGTGGTAGCGACGTTTTTATTAATAAAAATTCACAGAACATTGATGCAGCTATAGCTTTTATGAATTTCATATCTTCTGATTATAGTAATATGAAAAAATTATATGATAATTTTAAGGTGATTCCAGCTCATTACTATATTTATCATTCTAAAGACTTTTCAGTAGGAGTTGATGGTGCAGAAAATAAGATCTATGAGTTATGTACTAATATGGCTATAAGAGGCTTTAATTATGACTTTTATGAAGAATACAGAAGTAGGGAAGAATTATTTTCAAAGGCAATAACAATAAGCCTTGATTCTCAAGAAGAACTGAAATATATAATCGAGAAGCTTGAGATTCAAATGTGGACAAATCAAAAATAAAAGATATAAAAGACTAGGTAGCATTAAACTTAAAGCTAATAAGCATAAAGTTTAAATACTACCTAGTCTTTTTTACAGATGCTCATAAGTGCTTTTATAAACTGATAAGGTATTTTCAGCAGTTTGAGTCCATGTGTATTCTTTAGCTTTATCTAATCCAGCTGTAGATAGAGCTAAAGCTTTCTCAGGATTACTTAAAACAGCAGTAATTTCAGTAGCTAAAGTTTCTTCATCTAGAGGATTTATAAGAATCGCTGCATCACCAAGAACCTCTGGAATTGATGTAACATTTGAAGCGATTACTGGAGTACCGCAGTTTAAGGCTTCTAGTGGTGGAAGACCAAAGCCTTCATAGAGCGAAGGATAAACAAATAAGGAAGCTGCATTATAGAAAATTGGAAGTTTTGACTCATCTACAAAACCAGCGAATATAACTTTATTTCTAATCTTTAATTTTTCACAGATTTCAGGAAGGGTAGATCCTTCACCTTTGATTGAACCTGTTATCACAAGTTTATATTCAGAAGGTAATGAATTATGGATTTTTGAAAAAGCCCTTAATAAAGCAGTAACATTTTTCCTTGGACTAAAACCGCCTATATAAAGAATAAAGTCATTTTCTATATTAAATTTACTTTTTAGAACATCTTTGCAGAAAACTTTATTTAAAGGTTTGAAAATAGTCTTTGCTGCAAGATGGGTTACAAATATTTTATTTTCTGCATTAGGGAAAAATCTTAATATTTCATTTTTCGACCAATTTGATACAGTTATGATTGAAGCGGCTTCTTTAATTATCTTAGGCATCTCCTGAAGAAACTTTATTAGATATCCACGTCCTACAGTTTCAGGCATAATGTAAGGAATAAGATCGTGTATAGTGACAATCTTTTTAGAGCTCATTAAAGAGTTTAAGCCAATTCCATTTTGCGGTATATGATGTAAATCTATGTTATTAGACTTATTATTCTGAGGGAAGTATACGTCTTCAAAAAATTTATGATGTCTATTTGATGCCATAACTACAGAACAATTTGGTTTTCTAAAATTGTCGTAGTTTTCACCAGCCCAGTAAAGTAGGTACTCATTAGTTTTATCTATTGAAAGCAGTCCTTGAATGAGGTTGTCTGTATATGTTCCTATCCCTGTACCGTGATACCAATTAATTCCTCTACCATCGATAGATATCTTCATTGAAATCCTCCTTCATTAAAACTGTGTATATATATATTAATATTACGAAATTTTAAAAAAGTGCTAATTTAGCACCAGTTAAAATGAAAAAACATATACTGATTAATGAAACAATGAATAGGGGTAACTTATGGAGCAGGAAGCTGTTAAAAAAGTTATAGAAGAAAATTATCCAATAAGGGTAATAGAGGTAGTTAAATTAAAAAATATATATAAAGTTATCTGCCCAAATGAACAGTATTGCCTAAAAACAATAAAATATAATTTTGGACATTTTTTCTTTATCATCAGTGCTATGAAGCATTTATATGAAAATAATTTTGAAGGAAGTATCCCTATAATAAAGACTATAGCTAATAAAGATTATATTGAAATTAAAAGTTGTTTTGCCTATTTAATACCTTGGAAGGAAGCGAGAATAGGTAATTATGATAATATACTAGATATTATCAGTGCAGCAGAGGTTTTAGCTAAACTTCATATTAAGAGTAGGGGTTTTAAAGTAACAGAAAATATGAACCCAAGAATTGGGTGGTTTAAGTGGATAGAAACTTTTAGAACTAGAAAAGATGAAATATTAGATTTCAAAAAAAGAATATTGGACAAAGATATAAAAAGTGAATTTGACTATATGTATTTAGTGGAAATAGAACAAGAAGTTTTAAGGGCTGAAAGAGCTATTAGTAACCTATTATCTTCAGAGTATGTTCAAATTATGGAAAAACATATAAAAACCAATGGATTCTGTCATCATGATTTTGCTCATCATAATCTTCTATTTGCAGATAAAAAAATATATGTAATAGATTTTGATTATTGTATTCTTGATACTCATCTTCACGATTTAGCTAGTTTAATTCTTAGAAGCTTAAAAAATGGAAGATGGAATATAAAAGGAGCAGAAATGATATTAAACAAATATTCTAGTATTAACGAGGTTGAAGAAGAAGAGATCCCAGTGATAGCAGCATTTATGGAATTTCCACAAGATTTTTGGCAAGTAGGAATACAGTATTACTGGGAGAAACATCCTTGGGGAGAAGAATTTTTCATAAATAAGTTAAGCAAAATACTAGATGATAGAGAAGATAAACAAGAGTTTGTAGGAGAATTGAGGAAATACAAAATGGGAGGTTGAAAATGGAGAATATATTAAGAAATGTAAATAAAAAGGAAACCTCTACGATAAATAAAGATAATACATTTGATAATTTTAAAGATTATTTAAAAGATTTTAATATTTTCACCGTTGATGAAATAGAAATAGATGATAGAGACTATTATGAAGAAGCCCTAAGAAAACATTTATATACTTTAAGTGATTTTAGCAGAATAGCATCAAATTATAGAGGGATAGAAGTAAGAAGTTTCAGAAATAATACAGGCCATTATGTTGAAGAGACAAAGGTTTTATATAGAAGGTATAAAAGGTATATTGAAGGACTAAAATGTAAAAAAGAACTTAATCCAGTTGAAGAGTTTATATTATGTAATGATAAGAAATCTAGAATTAAGGCAAAAGAAAGTCTTAGTTATGTTACTTTTAACGAATATATTTCTATTTTAAGACGTAGCATGGATAATAACGAGATTTCAATTGGAAATGTACTGATGACAAATATAAAAAGGAAAGATACGCATATACAAGTTGTTTCCTTAGATCAATGCTCCTATAACTTTATGGAGATGGACGCAGTATTTATGATTAAAGTAATAAGAAAAAGACATCTAGATGTAGAGTTAGGTCCAATTATAGAAGATTTCTGTGATTATAATGGTTTATACACTTGTAGCGAAAAGCTCATTAAAGCTTTAGTTTCATTCCCTTATGAATATTTTAAATGGGTAAATCATTTTAGATTAAATAGAAAAGAATTAGGCTATGATGAGTACTTGAAGAAACTGAAGAAGGCTATAGTAAGAGACGGAGACAGTCTCATTTAAGAGGAGGAGAAATATGGTAGACATAAAATACAAGGATAAAAGTGCTTTAATAAAGTATCACTTAGACACAGCATTATTTGATGCATACGATTTAAAGGTTACGGATCTTTATCCTATTAGAAAAGTATTCTTTTTAAGTACCGATAAAGGTGAAAAGATTCTAAAAAGGGTTGACTATACTATTGATCAAATAAATTTTTTAAAGGAAGCTTTAGATTATATAAATAGAAGCTTTAAAAAGACCATTAAGTTTACTCCTGCGTCAAATGGGGATTTATATGTAATTTTTAAAGGTAGTTGTTACGTATTATTAGAAGTAGAGCCAGGAAATGAGTGTGATTTTAGCAATCCATTTCATTTAATAACTTCATCAAAGGGAATTGCTCAGCTTCATAAAGCATCTATAGGGTTTAAATCTAAGTTTGAAAAAGTAAGGGGAAAACTTGATTTTATTACAAATGTTAAAAGAGAGACTAATGAACTTAAGTTTTTTAAAACTCTCGTAAATAAATATGAAGAAAAAACAAAATTTGACCAAACGGTACTTAGCGAAATAGATTACTATATTAATCAAGCAAAAGAAAGTGTAGAATTCTTGGAAAAGTGGGGATATCACACTCTTTGTAATGATGAAGAAAAGGTTGCGATATGTCATAATGATTTAGCTTATCATAATATACTAATAGAGAAAGATGAAGCATATTTTATAGATTTTGATTATGCACTAATTGATTTAAGAGTTCATGATTTATGTAATTTTATAAATAAAGTCTTAAAAAATTTTGCCTATGACATGAAAAAGGCAGAGATAATAATAGATAGTTATAATGAAATAAGTCAGCTCTCTAGCGAAGAATACGCTGTACTTTATGGAATGCTTTTATTTCCGCAGGATTTCTATTTATTATGTAAGGATTATTATACAAGAAGAAAGAATTGGGATGAAGAAAGTTATTTATATAAATTAGATAGAAAATTATTCGAAAAAGAAGAAAGAGAAGAGTTCTTAAAGGAATTCTATGGAAAGTATATTCAAGGGGCTAGTGGAAGCTAGTTATATAAAAAGCTGTCACAGATTTATGAGACAGCTTTTTATATTTATTATTCATTTGGACTTTTTTCTCCTTGATGGTAAAAATAAGTTGGTTGAACACTCCAAAAGTTCTTTAGGTGGAAGTTTTATATCTGTAATCTTTTTATAGATATCTATGGTTTTTTCAGCTGTAGCTTTCCAAGACAGGGATTTTGCTTTTTTCAAGCCTTGAATAATAAGTTCCTTTCGAACTTTTCTATCTATAAGAACTAATAGCATAGCAGAACAAAGTTCATCTACATCATAAGGGTCCATTAGAAGAGCTGCATCTTCAACTATTTCTGGTATAGAGGTTAAATTAGAGGCTATTACTGGAGTTCCACAAGCCATTGCTTCTATAGGAGGAAGACCAAAGCCTTCATAGAAGGAGGGATAGACAAAAAGCTTTGCAGCAGTGTACATAATAGGCATATCCCTTAGAGGAATAAAACCTGTAAAAATCACTTTATTTTCTATTTTAAGATCGATGGTTCTCTGCTTATATCTATCATAGGAACGACCTTTTGTTCCACCAATGACTAACTTTACATCACGGTTATAAAGATGTACAACTTTACTAAAAGCTTCGATTAGTCCAATAATATTTTTCCTTGGACTATAACCTCCAATATACAAAATGAAATCGCCATCTATACCATAAATCCTCTTTATATAGGCTCTGCTTTTACTCTTTCCCTTTGGTCTATAGAAATCCTCAGCAGCTAGATGGGTAACAAAGGTTTTTTCTGCTGGGAAGTTTAAGGTTCGTGTTATATCACGTTTAGAAAATTCCGAAACAGTTATTATAGCATCACACTCTGCTATTATTCTTGGAAGCTCTTCATTAAAAATTGAAACAAGCCTTTCACTGCAAGTTTGAGGCATTCTATAAGGGATTACATCATGAAGAGTTATTATAAAAGGACAATTTTTTTCTTTTGGGAGACCAACACCGTTTTGTGGAACGTGGTAAATAGATAACTTTTTATCATCGATTATGTTTGGAATATTAACCTGATCCCAAAAGCTATCATTGGCGTTACCTTTTATATTTTCGTAGGTGAAATTTTTTTTGAAAGCAAAGTTGAAATCCCAATCATCTGGAATAAAGAGAGTATATTGATTTTCTTTATCTATTTTGTTGAACCAATTTATCAGTTGGTAGGTATAGGTTCCGATGCCTGTTCCTCTATACCATTTAGCTGGTCTAGAATCAAATCCAACCTTCATAGTAGTATCCTTTCAAAAACATCTTTATATTAGTATATTAATAGCTAAAGAAAATGTTAATTTGTAGAGGGTTATTCTATTTAGTAGGATTTTTACATATAAATGAATGAAGATGAAAATAACTTACCCACTTTATATAGTTACAAGCTCACTATATCCATTTGGCAGGCAAGATATTGCAGAGTTCTAATATGATTAAGAGCTTTGTATAGGGTTTTAGGATAATTTATATATAGAAAAACTATTAGAATTGAAAACCCTATAAAAGCTTTAAGATGCTTCAAAACTATAAATTTATCGAGGTGATTAATAATGATGAGGGAGCAGGAAATAGAAAGACAATTTGGGATTAAGATTGAAGCCATAAAACCTAATAAAGGCGTTTACTTTCTGAAGACCAATAAGGGAAATCGATGCCTTAAGAAAATTAACTATGGCGTGCAAAAATTGCTATTTGTCTATGGTGCAAAAGAGCATCTGATAAATAAAGGTTTTACAAAAGTTGATAGGTATTGTCTAAACGTAGACGGAAGTATATATGCCTCGGTTAATGAGGATATATATACCTTGTCTCAATGGATAGAAGGAAGAGAGTGTGACTTTTCAAATATAGATGATTTAACCCTAGCAGCAAAGGCAATGGCAGAATTACATGAAGCATCAAAAGGATATGATCCACCAGAGAATAGTAAACTTAAGACAGATATAGGAAGATGGCCTATGCTTATGGAAAAAAGGACTAAAGCCTTGGATAAGATGAGAGACATGGCAAGAAAAAAGAACATGAAAACCAGTTTTGATTTGAGCTATATAAAGAATTATGAAGAGTTTAAGGCACTAGGTAAAGAAGCAAAAGCTATACTAGATTCATCAATCTATCCAGAACTATGCAGAATAGCAGAAGAAGATAAAAGTTTATGCCACCATGATTATACATACCATAATATAATCATGGACAAAGATAACAACGTAAATATAATAGATTTTGATTACTGCAAAAGAGAAATAAGAGCTTATGATATTGCTGGCTTTATTACGAAAGTATGTAAAAGAGTAAATTGGGATATAAGTTATGCTAAGATAATAATCGATGGATATAATTCAATAAAGCCTATCATGAGAGATGAGTATAAAGTTATTTATTCATTTTTAATGTTTCCTCAAAGATTCTGGAGACTTTCAAATAGATTCTATTATAACGAAGTTAACTGGGGACAAAAGGTTTATGATAAAAAAATTGAAGCGTTAATAGCAGAACTTGATAGTTTTAGAAGCTTTTTAAATGAGTTTAAGGAATGTTATGTAGTTAATTTTGAGGAAGAAACAAAGGAATCATAAGAGATAGTTTATAGAAAAATATATAAAAATCCTTACAGAATCTTTGATATGAAATTTTCATAACTAGAAATCCTGTAGGGATTTTTTCTTTTTAAACTAAGCAACTAATAGGGTGCCGAGAATAAAAAATTTAAGCAGTATGGTCACTGAATTTTGGGCGAAGTGTTTGGTACAAAGTCTTTTAAAGCTACATAGAATATATTGAGCAGAACTATAAGGAGAACTACAAATGAAGATAGGAGATAGTGTAGCACGAAAATCTCATGGGAAAGACTTGATATTTAAAATTGTTGGCGAAAAAGAAGTTGAAGGAAAGATTATCTATGAGCTTTCTGGACTTAACATTAGAATACTTGCAGATTCTCCAGAAGATGATTTAGAAGTAGTAGATGAAGAAATGCATGGGAGTATAGATCAGTTATTTAATAAGAAAGTAAATGAAACGATTAAATCTATAATTATGAGTAGAGGCGATGGACCTTGCACTGAGCCTACCGATAAAGAAAGAATAAAAAAAAAAGTAAAGGAAGTTAATAAAAGTCCAAAGGACAATGAATTAACTTTTGGAAGACCAGGGAAGATACTACATGTAGACGGAGATCCTCGTTATTTAAATGAATGTATGAAAGTATACAAACAACTTGACTTGGTTGCTGAGGGGCGGGTTGTAGCCGAGAAAGATCAACCTAATATAATTGTCCAATTGGTAAAGGAAACAAAGGCTGAGATTGTAGTGATAACTGGCCATGATGGAATTCATAAGGATGTAAAAGACTATCAGAATATAAATAATTATAGAAATTCAAAGTATTTTGTTGAATCTGTAGCAAGATTAAGGGACTATGAACCTAACTATGATAATTTAGTTATTTTCGCTGGAGCTTGCCAATCATATTATGAAGCAATACTAGATGCAGGCGCAAATCTAGCTAGTGCACCAAAAAGAGTCTTAATTCATTGCCTCGATCCTGTATTTATTTGTGAAAAGATTGCTTATGCAAGTATTGATAAGGTGGTAGATATTAAGACTTTATTAGCTAGTACAATAACTGGCTTTGAAGGTATTGGTGGTGTTCAGACTAGGGGTAAGTATAGGGAAGGGTATCCGAGGTCTTTTTATAAATAGATGAAAAAGAAGCTAGGTTAAAGAAGTTAAGCAATTATGCTTAAGGATTTTTCACCTAGCTTTAAATTCATATATTAAAATGTTTGATTATTAGAATTTTGTCTTTATAGAATTAATAAAGTATAAGTAAACTTAATAAAATAAAGGAGGAACCTAGCATTGAGTCTGCCTAATATTGATTTTATGATGGACATAACAAAAGAGTTTCTTAGTGGGAAAGTTGATGATATAGCTTATACTCGTGATTTCTCATATGAATTAGAGTAGTGATACAAGCAAATGCAGCGTAAAGATGATAATTATTGTGAAGTGATATACGAATACCTCTATGAAGAAGGCGGTGCTCTATACTATGAGATTTCAGACCATGATTAAAAAAACTCATACGAAAATAATATAACTATATAAAGAAAATTGTATAAAGAAGGAATTTATTAAGATACCAACTTAGAATCTTTGATATGAAGCATATTTGTTCCATTGCTTACTATTTTCTCATTTTGTCAATACTTCTTAAGCTATATTATAAAATGCATAGTAATTAACATTTAATTCTTTTCTAAAAAAATATATTATGCAATAAAAATTGGGGTGAGTAAATTTTTTGAAATTATCAACTACAATGGTGTAGTTTTACATGATTACAAGGTACCCTATTATCAAAATAGTTACTTGTTTTTATTATAAAAAATCCTCTATTGTAGCATAGCTACTTTTTCATATGTTTATATTTAAAGTTATCTTAACTCCAAAAATGTTTCCAGTTTTTCTAGCATCGATTTTACCGTTATGAGTTTCTATAATTTTCTTGCATGTTTTTAGACCTATACCTGTGCTGGCTACTGGTTTTAAATTATTTATTTTGTTTTCTATAGTAACAAATAATTTTCTATTTTCAACATAGTAATTCACTTTAACCGCCTTAGAATTATCAGCATATTTAGAAATATTAGAAAAAATGTTATCAAAAACTCTTCGTATTGATATTAAATTTACTTCAAGAAAAAAAGGTGTGTCACAAGAAACAATATTGAATAGAAACCCTTTATTATCCAACATAAAAATTTGTTCTTGAATTAGTTGTTCTAATAGTTCGTTTCCGTTAAAAGATTCTAGTTCTAAAACATCACATGTGTTAAATACTATAAAATATTCAAATAACTTATCGGATAGGTATTTAATTTGATATGCTTTCTCTCTGCTATTATGTATATACTGATTAAAAGCCTCATCGGTTTTATATTTTTTATATTCAATTATGTCCAAATAACCCACTAAAGCTGTGAGGGGAGTTCTTAAATCATGTGACAATGCTGTAATCAATTCACTATTTGCGAGTTTTGCTTCATCTTCATTTTCCAATCTTTCAATAAAGGATTTTCTCATATCATTAATGCTTTGAGCTAATGAGGAAAGTTCATCATTGCTATCTATAGTAATTTGATATGTTAAATCTCCTCCTTCTAATATTTTTATTTCATTTTCAAGCAGTCCAATATAGGTTATTTTTTTGTTAATGAAAAATAATATAAGAAGTATAAAACAAAATAATGATATTGCTACACCAAAGAAGATTAAAATATAGTAGTACTTATATTCGAAAAAGCATTCCATATATATTTTTGCATTCGTATCAGTAAATGATATATCAACAAGAGTATCACTTGCGAAAATTGGCCTTTCTTTATATTGTTCATAATTGGTTAATTCATTATTTTTATCAGGATAATAAACTAAATTATTATCTTTATAAATAAAAAGATTCACATACTTATTTTTGCGAGTCCAGCTTTTTATTTTATCATAATCATTTATTGATAAATTATTATCTATTACATATGTTTTAAACTCTGATATAGCCTGAATTTTTTGATTTGTGAGAAAAGAAGTTTTATCAAAGTAATTATTTAATAACTTTTCACCTAGTGTTTGTGCTAAAAGAAATATAAAAACAGATATAATAAATGAAAATATTAGTGATATTATTAATTTAACTTCTAACTTAGTAGAAAGAAATTTTCTATTCAATCCTGTACCCCTTTCCCCAAACTGTTTTAATATATTTAGGATTCTGCGGATCTAGCTCCAATTTGCTTCGTAAATTTCTTATATGAACCATAACCGTATTGTTGCAAGAATAAAAATATGGTTCCTTCCAAATGCTTTCATATAAATTTTGTACTGAAAAAATTTTTTTGCGATTTTGAGACATTACTAAAAGGATGTTGTATTCGATTTCCGTCAAAACGATTTCCTGGTCATCTATTGAAACTTCATTTGATGTTGTACTTATTTTCAATCCATTAATAGCAATTGAACCTGTTACATCGATTGTTTCTTTTCCCTTATACACATAGTATCTTCTAAGCAATGCCTTAACTCTTGATACTAGTTCTGTATATGAAAATGGTTTTGAGAGATAATCGTCACTTCCAGCAGAAAATGCCATGCATTTATCTGAATCTTGAGATTTTGCGGTTAGAAATAAAATAGGCGCACTTGTCTTTTCTCGAATTTCTATACATGCTTTAAACCCTGTTTTCTTAGGCATCACTACATCAAGTATTATTAAATCTATGCTTCCATCAACTTTGTTTATAGCATCTTCGCCATCTACAGCCTCTATTACATTGTAACCTTCACTCTCCAATAAAACTCCAACGATTTCTCTTATCTCATCATTATCATCTGCAATTAAGATATTTCTCATAGTATTTATTAATCACCTCCACTTGTTATTAGTATATAATGCACTCCATCTTAAATCTATAATATTAAGATGACTTAAGAATTCTTAAGATTTAATATATGCAAATCTTAAGATGTGATAGATAAACTATTAATTATTAAATTCATCAAAGAAAGGAGAAAATTATGAATAGAACAAAGTTTGTATTAATAGGAAAAATACTATTGGCATTATTGGGAGGATTAGCAGTTGTATTAATTATTAAATATTTACCGTATCTCATTGAAATTACTGTATCACTTGATAAGTTCAGGGATTATATAGTTTCTACTGGTAAGTTTGGAGTTATAATGTTCGTTTCTTTTCAAATACTACAAACTATTATTGCACCTATTCCTGGTGAAATAATTCAAGTTGCTGGTGGATATATATACGGTACGCCTCTAGGCTTATTATATACAATATTAGGAATATTACTTGGATCTATTATAGCTTTTTATTTTACAAGATTAATAGGAGCTTCTTTTATAGAAAAGCTCATTAAAAAGAAAAAATCTCAATTGATTTTAGATATTATGGACAGTAAAAGATTCTCTATTACTTTATTTATATTTTTTATTATACCTGGGTTACCAAAAGACTTCCTAATATACGTAGCAGGTTTAACACCAATTAAACCTGCAAAATTCTTTGGAATTTTACTTATTAGTAGATTCCCTTGGCTTTTAGCTTCTGTTAGTATAGGCGCTAATATTCATTACGGAAACTATATATCGACAATAATAATTTCATTTGTAACTTTAGTGATATTTGTACTTGTAATAATTTATAAAGATAAACTTATAAGTAAGCTATCACAGGTTAGGCAAATTAACAAAAGTATGTAATTTGATAATCCAAACAAAAGGAGTAAAAACATGTTTAAAAAGTATATACCAAACATATTAACATTTATAAATTTATCATTTGGGGTTATTTCAATAATTGAAATTTTAAATAAAAATTTTTTAGGAGCAGCCATACTTATAATATTAGCTGCTTTAGTTGACAGGTATGACGGTAGGATTGCCAGATTTTTAAATGTGCATAGTGAATTAGGGAAAGAACTAGATTCTTTGGCAGATTTAATTTCCTTTGGAGTTACACCAGCTATATTGCTATTTGTTAAGTATATTCCTTCTGATCAAATTCTTAGAGTTACTGGAGTTATTTTCATACTGACTTATATAATATGTGGTTGCTATAGATTGGCCAAATATAATGTGAGTGAATTTGATGGTACTTTTACTGGAATACCAATAACACTTGCAGGTTCTTTTCTTGCATTATTTTCTTTATTTGTACCTAGCACTAGGATATCTATAGTTCTATCTAATATTTTAATTATAGTTCTTGCTTATCTGATGGTATCAAAACTTAAGTTAAAAAAGATTTAATTTTAAGTAGTTAGTTTAAACTAAACTTTCTAGAGTAGTACTTAAAAATAAAAAAATACCTAACACTTTTATGTAGTAGACTATTGAGATTTAAGAGAAGTATTATTGCTTAAAAAGGAGGGATTACCATATGTAGCCTAAAAAAGAAGAATTTTCAAAGGGCGTAATAAGAGCTAGTGCTAAATTTATACTTATAGCTTTAATAATATACCTTATGAGGGATTTATTGAATTTAGTTATTTTTACCTTTATATTTTCTTATTTAATGTATAATTTACAAAAACATATTGCAAGTAAATTACATTTGCCAAGAACTGTTGTAATAATTGTTTTATATGTTGTTATTATTGGATTAATGGGATTTATTATTTTTAGATATACTCCTGAAATTATAGAAGAAGTCCAAATTATATACGGAGAAATATCAAAAATTGAGATTCCCGATAGTTGGTCTGAATATATAGAATTTTTAACTAAACAAATTAATATATCAAAATCTTATGAGACATTTATGAATACGGTTGTCATTACAGGTAAAGCTTTATTGAAGGGAAGTTTAAATTTATTAATTTCATTAATATTAAGTATGCTTTTCGTTTTAGATATAGAAAGAGTAAAAAAATTTTTATACAAATTTAAAGCAAGTAAGGTATCAAGGATTTATAATCGACTTGAGTATTTTGGCACAAATTTCATAAATTCCTTTGGAAAGGTAATACAGGCTCAATTTTTAATAGCATTAGTGAATTCTATTCTTTCCATAATAGCTTTATGGATTATGGGATTTCCACAATTAATAGGCTTAGGATTTATGATATTTGTATTAAGTTTTATACCAGTTGCTGGGGTCATAATATCCTTAATACCACTTTCTTTAATAGCATTCAAAATTGGTGGTGTAACTAAATTAATATCTGTTATTATAATGATTGCTTTGTTACATAGCTTTGAAAGTTATGTATTAAATCCTAAACTAATATCTGACAAAACTTCTTTACCAATATTTTTTATATTTGCAATACTAATTCTTGGGAAGGAGTTTATGGGCATGTGGGGGCTATTGTTAGGGATACCTTTATTTATTTTTATTTTAGATATTTTAGATGTCAAGATAGTAGAAGACTCTAAAAAAATCAAAAATGTAGATTAATATAATAAACTGAAAAACTTAAAGATATTTTAGCTTAAGAAAAGTTCACAAGAGAATTGCTATAATTTCTCAGGAGGCTTCAAGTGATAAAAATAACAAAAAATTGCATAAAAAATAAAGGTCAAAATAAATAGTAAATCATAAGAAGAGAACATTAACTGGGTTGGAAGATATCAATATAAAAGGTTTCTTCTAAGCTTAGGCAAATTTATTATTCTTGGATTGACAATCACCATAATACATACTATAATTAATCTTAAATAAGAATAGTAATGATTTAGGACTATAATTGATTTGGACTAATTGCAGATGAAGGAGAGATACCACATGGATGAAATTAATACAAGGGAACTGATTGGACAATTTAATGATAGCTGGAACTCGATTTTGAAACTGTATGAGCAGTATGCAAAATCTGTTGAGCTATCATATGTGAGTTTTTCAGTGCTAGAGATTATCTACTGGACACCTGAAAATTGCACGCAAAAACTAATATGTCAACAGACATATTTACCAAAACAGACTGTAAACACAGTTATTAGCGACTTTTGGAAACGGGGAATTGTCGAACTAAAAGAAATAGCTGTAGATCGCCGGAATAAGACCATACAATTAACCGAGTCTGGGCAGAAATATGCAAAAGGAATAATGGAGAGGGTTGTAAAAGCTGAAGAAGCAGCTTTTAAGAAAATGCCTCCTGAAATAATGCAGCTTACCATTGATATGATAAAAGATTATGCGGATACTTTCAAGGAACATATAACTATAAATGAAAGCCTAGATGATTCACAATTTAAATCATGATCGGGTACAGGAGGTTGAAATGATAAAACTCTTTCGTTTTTTAAAGCCATATAAAAAGCAGGTCGCTGCTATGCTGGTATTATTGTTATTAAAAGTGTTAGGAACACTTTATATTCCTACATTAACTGCAGAGATTGTGAACAAAGGCATTATTGGGGCAGATCTGAATTACATTTGGAGAATCAGCGGTGTAATGCTCTTGGCAGCGGCAATTGTTGTTGGTGTTTCAATTTTAGAGACATACCTGTCTTCACATAATGCTGCACTTATAGGTAGGGACATTCGAAATGCTTTATTTCGTAAGATTCAGGATTTATCCTTTAATGATTTTAATCGTTTTGGTACAGCGTCCATGATTAATAGAAACACCAATGATGTCATTCAAATACAGCAGGCATTTTCCACAGTGGTAGAAATGCTGCTTCCTGCTCCATTCATGACTATCGCTGGATTAATACTGGCTTTTTCAAAAGACCGTATACTGGCCTTTTCCATTGTGGGAGTAATGATAATTGTGATTCTGCTGGCGTTGCTTTTAAGCAAAAAGGCAGTGCCTATGTTTAGTAAACTACAAGTTTTACTGGACAATATGAACCGTAGTGTCCGTGAAAAGATTATTGGTGTTAGGGTCATCCGGGCATTCAGCCGAACAGGTTACGAAAAAAAACGTATGGATGAAACCTTCACAGACTATGGCAAACTGGGAATACGCATCAACAAGCTGTTTGCCGTATTGATGCCACTAATCATTCTCATTATGAACTTATGCACTCTGATGATTATATGGGTGGGAGGACTACGAATATCTTCTGGTATGATGCAGTTGGGGGATCTTATCGCAATCATTGAATACGCTACGATTACTTTGACATATTTAATCATGGGTATTGCGGCGATTATGGTGATCCCAAAAGCGAATATCAGTGCAGAGCGAATCAACGCCGTATTAGATATTGAATCATCTTTATCCAAAGAACTTACCAAACAAAATGAAAATTCAAGCACTACAAAAGTCGAATTTCGAAATGTGACATTTGGGTATAACGGTGCAGATGAGCCTGTTCTTCACGATATCAGCTTCTGCACGGGTAAAGGGCAGACGACTGCTATAATCGGCAGCACTGGTTCAGGAAAATCAACAATTGCAAATCTGCTTATGCAGTTCTATGAACCACAGGAAGGTGACATTTTCATTGATGGTGAGGATATCCGTAACCTCTCTGTTCAGACAATTAGGAGCGAAATCGGATATATTCCGCAAAAGGCGTTTTTATTCAGTGGAACAATTGCTGACAATCTCCTGCATGGGAAAAAGGACGCAACATTCGAAGAAATGCTCCATGCTACTAAAATAGCTCAAATAGATGGATTTATAGCTGGTTTGGATAAAGGATTTGATTCGCCCGTATCACAAGGGGGAACAAATTTCTCGGGTGGGCAAAAGCAGCGGCTTTCAATCGCCAGAGCAATCATCAGAAATCCTAAGATATTTGTATTTGATGACAGCTTTTCAGCATTAGATTTCAAAACAGATGCGAAATTGCGGGCTGCCTTGAAAAGCGAAACTGCGGACGCTGCAGTTATCATTGTAGCACAGCGTATTAGCACTATAATGGATGCTGATCAAATCATTGTTCTAGATAATGGCAGGATAGCTGGTAAGGGAACTCATAATGAATTGTTGCATGGCTGTCAGGTGTATCAGCAAATAGCAGAATCTCAATTAAGTAAGGAGGGATTGGCATGAGTGAAGGAAGAAACGTGGACAAGCAAAAAAGTGTCGTTAAGAATAAAAACACTAAAGGAACCGTATCCCGGCTTATCAAGGAATTGATGGTGCAAAAATGGAAAATAATTACCGTACTCTTTGGTATCGTTATAAGCTCTATTTTAGGTATCATCTATCCCATGCTGCTTGCACAAGCCATAAATCAGATTTCTGATGGTGTTCAGGATGCGGTGTCAACAGGTGTGACATTTCAATTAAACCTGTCAACAATGGGTTTTATCATGTTTTCCTTGCTTACCATATTTTTGGTACGAGCTCTATTCGGTTATCTGCAACAATATGTTATGGCGGGCATTGCACAGAACTTGACAATTTCCATGAGAAAAAGAATCAGCACAAAGCTGAACAAGTTGCCACTACGCTATTATGACACCCACAAAAAGGGGGATATATTAAGTCGTATAACAAGCGATTTGGAAAAAGTGGCAGATACCTTGCAAGAAGGCTTATCACAATTGCTTTCCTCGGTGGTTGGCATTATCGGTGCTCTTATAATGATGTTTTCTATCAACATTTTTTTATCGCTAATTGTACTGGGTACCGTCTTTATTAGCCTTGTCATTGCAGGGGTGATTTCGGGGAAAACCCAGCGTTATCAAGCAGATAATCAAAATGCTCTTGGAGAACTGAACGCTAGTATTGAAGAAGCCTTTACTGGAAATGTGGTTGTCAAGGCATTTAACCTAGAAGATGAAATGATAAAAACTGCAAAGGAGTTAAATGAGAATCTACTCAAAACTGGCATACGAGCTCAATTTATCACTTATATCATTAATCCTATAATTCAGTTTCTGAATAACCTGGGTTATGTTGTTGTCGCCGTGGGCGGTGCTATTCTAGTTTTGCAAGGTGGTATTTCCATTGGTTACATCCCCGCATTTTTCCAGTATACCAATAAGGTTTCGGAGTCAATAATGACTCTGGCCTACGTTATCAACTCCCTGCAAGGAGCGGTTGCTGCTGCTGAACGTGTATATGAGATACTGGATGAGCCGGAAGAAATACCTGATGAGGATACTGTTTCCATGCTTCCTTCATCAAAAGGTGAAGTTCAGTTTGAACATGTTCGGTTTGGATATGATGATGATGCCATATTGATGGATGATATCAACATCAATGTGAAAGCTGGAAGTAAAATTGCTATTGTAGGTCCCACTGGTGCAGGAAAAACTACCCTAGTTAATCTTTTGATGCGCTTTTATGAACTGCATGGCGGCAAAATAATGGTTGACGGTACGGATATTAAGGATATGAGTCGTAAGCAGCTACGTTCAATGATTGGCATGGTTCTTCAGGACACCTGGCTTTTTACTGGAACGGTAGCGGAAAACATTTCATATGGACGAGAAAATGCCAGCGAACAGGAAATTGTGCAAGCTGCTAAAGCAGCAAGGGTCGATCATTTTATTCGTACACTTCCACATGGATATAATACAGTTTTGGATGATGAAATTTCCAATATATCTATTGGACAAAAACAGTTGCTTACAATTGCAAGAGCGATACTCGCCGATCCTGCAATACTGATTCTGGACGAAGCAACTTCAAGCGTAGATACCCGTACCGAGGTTGAAATCCAAAAGGCTATGAATGCTTTAATGAAAGGCAGAACCAGCTTTATTATAGCACACAGGCTTTCTACAATCCGTGATGCCGAACACATCTTAGTCATGAACAACGGAACAATTATTGAGCAGGGAACACATATAGAATTAATAAAACAAAATGGTTTCTATGCAGATTTGTATAACAGTCAATTTTCTACTGAAACTGCATAAGAAAGGGGGAACATTATGAAAACTTCAACAAAAAATATGTTTTCAGCTGAGCTGATTGTCACATTGGTTCATAAACATTTTCCAAATGCGGAAATAACGGAAATCAGGGAATTGAAAGGCGGTACCTTCAATACAGTTTATCTGATTGAAGGCAGCAAAAGTCTGAGCAAGGGGTTAATCTTAAAAACAGGACCAAATGCTTCTGCTCAAGTGACAGAACATGAAAAGGATATTCTGCGCACAGAGGTTTATGTATATAAGCTTTTAGAAGATGTACAGATTCCGGTTCCAAAGGTTTATGCACATGATTTTTCCAGAGCGGAGGTTCCATGTGATTACTTCTTTATGGAGCAGGTTGTAGGAACTGTATGGTTTGAACATTGGACAATTAAGCAACCTACGTTAATGAGAGAGCTTGGTCAATACACTGCTGCACTTCATAGTGTTAAAGGTGATTGGTTTGGATATATCAATGATGACGAAAATGGACGCTTCAATACATGGGGTAAGGCTTTTACCGCTATGATGAATAGTGCATTGACAGATGCTGAACAACAGGGTATTCGGCTTCCACATACTGAGATTAGAAGAGCTGTCTACTCTAGAATGGAAATTCTTGATGCTGTTCATACGCCAAGCTTAGTAAATTTCGATATGTGGGCAGGAAATATCTTTCTAGTGAAAAAAAAGAGATTCCACATATCAGGTGTTATAGATTTTGAACGCAGTTTTTTTGGTGATCCTCTTGCTAGTTTTTCCTCAGCTTTAATGTTATATGAGGATGTAGAAAAAGAACCAGATTTCATCTCCGGATATAGTGAAATAAGCGGCAAGCCCTTAGTTATTAACAACAATGACCGTGCCAAAATTGCTTTATACCAGATTCTTATGTATGTCCGTTCGATTTGCGAAACACATCGGTATGGCTTCGTAATGCGGCTATCACAAAGGTGGTACTGTTATTATGCTATCAAAAGTTTGCTACGAAAGCTTTCCCGAGTTCCATTGCAGGAAGACAAGAATACAATACCTCAATATATTATAGATACAAAGTTAAATAAAAAAGAAAGGAACTTATAGTTATTATTTGCGAATCAATAATGAAAGAATTTTATAACTATAAGAATAGCAGATATTAAGTTTAGAGAGAGAGGAATCTAAACTTAATATCTGTGTTTATATGAAAATAGTTAATGCGTAAAGGATTAAAACACATTCAAAGTTTTTAACTTCATATACATATCATAAGAAAGCCTAATCTTACCACTAAGCAACCGAGCAAATCCAGAATGAGACACTCCTAAAATACCCTCAGCCATAGAATAAGAATACCTATTTCTATCCTTCCATTCCCTTATCCTATCTTGATAGCTACTATAATATATAGAATAATATTCATCAAAATATACAATAGGAATAGAAAACATCTCACCTAAAAGCTTAACATTCTCAGGTTTAGGAAACACACCTTGTTCCCATCTAATAATAGTATCTAAATGTAATCTAGACATATTAGCTAATTCATGGCGTTCCAAGTTATGAGTTTTTCTAAGTTTAATTATTTTCTCAGCAATAGTTCCTTCAGGAAGATTCTTATACAGTTCTTGATAAAGATTTAAAGTGTAGTTTGAAAATATTTTCCAAATTATCGCAATTTGGTACTGTGAGCAGGCGCAAATCTAGCTAGTGCACCTAAACGGGTATTAATTCATTGCCTCGATCCTGTATTTATCTGTGAAAAGATTGCTTATGCAAGTATTGATAAGGTGGTTGATATTAAGACATTGCTTGCTAGTACTATAACTGGATTTGAAGGGATTGGGGGTATTCAGACTAGAGGAAAGTATAGGGAAGGATTCCCAAGATCCTTTTATAAATAAAGCAATTTTAACTGTAAACAGCCATTTACAGGCTATTGCCTAGAAGTGTGAATGGGAGAAGGACGCGCCTTAGGACGGGCTTCTTTATTGTTTTACGAATACCACAGGTTTTACCTGTGGTTCTAAAAAGCTTCTAGCGATGAGTAGAAAAAAAGAATACCTCCAATGTAAAATGGTAGTAGGTTTGCCGACCACAACCAAAAGTACAAAGGAGGTATATCCGTAATGGATAATAGTAGTTTAGCACATAGTAAATGGAATTGTAAATATCACATAGTCTTCGCACCAAAGTATAGGAGACAAATCATATATGGAAAAATAAAAGCGGATATAGGGGTAATACTTAGAAAGTTATGTGAACATAAAGGAGTAGAAATTATTGAAGCAAATGCATGTAAGGATCATATACATATGCTTGTAAGTATACCTCCGAAGTTAAGTGTCTCTCAGTTTATGGGGTATTTGAAAGGTAAGAGTTCATTGATGATTTTTGACAGACATGCAAATTTGAAATATAAATATGGGAATAGGCAATTTTGGTGTAAAGGCTATTACGTTGATACAGTTGGAAGAAACAAAAAGATAATAGAAGAATACATAAAGAATCAAATACAGGAAGATTTAGCATATGAACAAATGAGCTTGAAAGAATTTATTGACCCGTTTACGGGTGAATCAGTAAACAAAGGCAAAAAATAAAGCACCTTTTAGGTGCAGCCAGTAAAGGTATGCGGTTGGCAAACCGCTCAATGTGCGAGTAGCACGGCCAGTAACATGCCCTTATAGGGCTAAAGCAAACCACCCGTTTGACGGGTGGTCCTGATTGTATAGGAATTAGAACTTTTTTTGCCATAAAAAAGTGCCTTTTAAGTATTGGTACGACTAAGAATTATGGGTTGTGAAAAAAAATGGGAGTGGTAAAAAAAAGGCGTGTCCTGAGACACGCTTTGTTCTATAAAAATTTTATTTGATTTTTGTAAAGTTACCATATCCATAACTACTACCAGATTTTTTAGTAATTACACCTTCTTTGCCAGCATCTAAATATTCAACTCCGTATGATTGAGATGTACTGTTTGGTGTATCACTCCAATAAACTACAACTGAACTTGTATCTGGGTTAATAATACCAAAACCTACGTTTACCCACTTTTCGTTACTTGTAGCATCAAAATTACTACCATTTATATAAATATTATTTTCCTTTTATCTAATAAAATATGTTCCGTTATCAATACATGTCCAAGTTCCTTCTAAGTTTTGCATTTTAAAACCTTCTTTCTATTAATTGTTTTGTAATCATGATAGATATTAAAATTAATTCTTTCAGCATCCGGATTGCTATGTCATTATTATAATTGCTATTTTAGTAAAAAAAATACAAAAAATGAGGATAACATGCAATGAAATTATTTTAGTGTCACGAGAGCCAGAGTTGTTTAGTAGACCTAATATAGGGAATAAAGTATAAGAGCCAATTAATTAAAGTTAATACAAAACAAAGGATTCTATATTGTTAATAAAATCATTATATTGTAAAATATGTATGTGTAAATGATATACAAATTAATTTATATCTGTTAATATTAAGGGTAAAATAACTATTTTCATATATGCCTTAATATAAATTTTATTAAAAGTAATCTTAGCATTGATTATTATGGTTCTAATGTTAAATTTCTTTTTGGGATGCAAACAGTATCAATTAGCAAGTAAAAAAACACCAAAAGCTATTGGGGGAGAGTTTAAACTTTCCAACTGGGATTTTAAAAAGGATGGAACAATTTTTTTAGTGGTAAATGGGAATTTTATTGGAATAAACTGCTTTATCCAGAGAATTTTAATTAGGGACTGACTTTCTATGAAAAAGACATTGTAGTAGTTGATAGTTCGTGGACAAACTATCAACTTAAAGGGAAGAAATTCCCTAATGAATGATATGGTACATACAGACTCTTAGTTGACCTTGACTATCTCTCTCAAGACCTTGCTATTAATACCAAGGCGTTTATTTCTGCTTGCAGAATATGGGTAGATGATAACGAAGTTTTTCAGGCAGGTATTGTTAGTTATAAAGACAATAATTCTAAAGCACGTTCAAACCACAGTTAATATCAATCTATCCTCAAAACAGACAGTTTTACATAACGGTTCAAGTTTCAAATTATGGATATGCCTATGGTGGATTTGTAACGGGGTTAGAGTTGGGTGATATCAATATACTTAATAACCAAAATAACACCCAAGAATATGTTGATATGTTTCTTTTGGGAAGTATATTAATAATGGGATTTTATCATTATTTCCATTGGATATACCACAAGGGTTTTTGAGATTTTCACAAGTTATCGGATTATGCTTTCCTGTAATAACTATAATTTTGGTAGAAAAATATAGTAATTTATTTTTTATACCTTATGAAATAATAGGTATATTTATATTAGTTACTTTGCTCATTGTTCTTGCAAAAGCATTGTTGAAGAAAAGAGAATCTTCTTTTCTTGTATTTAGTGCAGTATTGTTTGTAATACTAATCGCTGGTAATGATATATTAAATAGTTATGGCATAATTTCTATTGGCTACTATATTCCTTTGGGAGTTTTTCTCTTTAAGTTGATGGACTAGCTGTTGCCGGGGAATATTATCACATGATGAGGAAATCAAAATTGTATTTGTTACTGCATATGATGAATATGCAATAAAAGACTTTGAATTAAATGCTGTTGATTATATACAAAAACCCATCGATCCTCAAAGGATAAAAGCCTCAATTAAAGTAAAGAAACTCTTAATTATTATGAAAATAGATTAAATGAACATAATTTCTTTCGGTGTCATAGAAGCTTTATTGTGAATATTAAGAAAATAACCGAAGTGATACCTTGGTTTAATAATACATACAAATTAATAATAGATGAAGATTTGCAATTTAATGTAACTGTAAGAAGGAGTTATATGGGTAATTTTAAGAGTCTTGTTGCTTTATGATGATATAAAACAATTAAAATAGTTAGCCTGTCTTTATAAAGAAGCGTATTCAAAATGAAAAATAAGTTAGTGAGAGGTCTAAAAGCCTCTCGTCACTAAATATAAAAAGGAGAATTAGTATAATGTCAAATAATATATCAATAATTTTTGATCCAAAGTTTCAGGATAGTATAATGCAATCTGTAGAAATAACTATAGAACCTTTACAAAAGTCAGTTACTCTAGATGCAAATAATTGGGTTCCAGATCTTTCTAAGTTATTAGAAGGAGTAACAGGGCAAATGTATTTAGATACCCGTATGTCAAAAATCATCATAGACTCCGATTTAAGATTAGGTGGGGATGTTGAAAATTGTTGGCTAGAAATAATACCTTATAATTCTGAAAAGTTTTCTATTAATCTTACTAATTTTTCACAAAATATTAATGAGGAACTTTTAGCTGATAATAATAAAGCTTTACAAATTGAGGGTTTACAACATAGTAATGATATTAAAGAACCTAGACCTACTGTTTTATGTGAATATCCATTTTCTGTATCTTCCGTAAGTGCTCAAGCTGAAGCTATTAATGATATTAATAGTACTATTAACAATGAAAATTATACTGATAATAATGTAGTGTTTCTAGCAAAAAAAACTGGATCTAATTGCTATTTTAGTATTACACAGGATAAACAAAGTTTAAGTGCAGTTTTAGCAAAAGGTTCTCAATATAGAAATATTGATACGTCTGTAGACCAGGCATCTAAACCACCTTTTTACTTTAAAGGAAATGCAGGTTTTAATAGAGAAGTAGTTTATATAGATGGAGAGTTTATATGTGTATATAAAGATGAACATGAAAATGATACTGAAGTAGCTACATTTGGTTTTTATCTTGAGAGCAAGGTAATAGCAAGTCAGTGATTATTATACATACAATTAGCTGTCATTTAACTTGAAATTACTAAAAAGTAACATAATCTTTAATAATTAAATATATAAGATTGATAAAAGTAGTTTTCTATAAAATAAAGAAAGCTACTTTTATTGTATTTTTAAAGTAATTGCATCTTAAGTTGTAATTTGTGTATTTTAAACCAATATTTTGCATTACGTAGAAAAATATAAATAGTTCATTTAAATATCAATTATAATAATCTCATAGCGATCCGGATGCTCTAGTATTTAGTTTAAACATATTACTAAGAAAGTTAAAAAGTAATATATAAAATCAAAATGAAAGAATTTTTAAAAACTATATTTTTAATTTAGGAGGAATATATTATGTTAAACTCAAACACTGAGTTAGAGTTAATCTTAGGTGAAAAGGTGGTATTTGCTAGTGATGAGGTTCAGAATACACAAAGTAATTTTCAAGATTCTGATGGATTAATTTCATTTCTAAATTTGTCAAGCTCTTTTATAAATAATTGTAATCAATATAAGGTAGGCAGACAGTTATGCGATAATGTATGTAGCTTTTATGCTACACTAAGAAATAAGACATATAGATATTTGACAAAAAATCCAGCAAAAGTATTGCCAGGAGATGCATATCCTAGTACCCAATGGGATAGGAGTGTAACACATTACATGGAAGAGATGTTAGTTGATGCAGGTGGATTTTCAGGATTTAAAATTACAAGTGAAACATATAGCAATACACAGAATATTAAGAGTTTTAGTGTAGACGTATTTAAGCAAATTTTTGATGCTGCTGAAATTCCTAACTCTATTACAAATGATGCTACAAAGTTTATCCAAGGTGTAGGACAAACACTGAAAAATTGTTGGGATCAAACTAGTAAGAATTATCAACTAGCGTTAATGGCTCAGTGCCATGAAGGTGTGCCGATAGATGAATCTAACTTTATTTACATCCCTAAAGTTAAATATTATTACATTTCAATTAATACTAGTCAGACAGAATTTACAAGTGATTGTTCAAAAGTACGACAATTAACTTTTAATTTTAATTTTGAGACATATGTTAGCATGCTAAAGGCATCGGTATTAGAGGAAAAAAATCAAGATTATTTAAAGTTTAAAGCATTTTTAGATAAAGCACAACAAGTACAGTATACTGAATGTAATAATAATTTAGATGAGATTCTTAATGATACAGCATCAGAAACTTCAGGAACTTCAACTACAAGTGAACTTTTCAAAACACTTAATACTAAATTGGAAGAGTACCCTGTTTGCAAGATAAAAAGTTAATTTATAAAAAATTTGTTATGTAATAAAGTTGCTAATTGAAAATTTTACTTAATCTATACGATGATTAAACCGCAATAAGCTGTAAATATATTTCCACTATAGGATTTAAGGTGCCTGTCTTATTCTATTACAATAAAAATTACCTAATTCTTTGTTAAGAATACTTTCTGTGGAATAACCATATAATTAATAACACAAGAAATATCAGCTAACATTAGTAGAAAAGAGATAAAACAGATATTACTTATCAATTCATATAGGATTGCCGAAGTGATATCTGTTTTTTAGATACGATGATTCTCTAGTACTATTAATGCTAAAGTTATTTAATATTTAAAATACATCCAATATTTTTAACTTCAAATACATATCATAAGAAAGCCTAATCTTACCACTAAGTAACCGAGCAAACTCAGAATGAGATACCCCTAAAATATCAGCAGCCTAGAATAAGAATACTTATTTCTATCCTTCCATCCTCTGATCTTATCTTTATACCTACTATAGTATATAGAATAATATTCATGAAAATACCACATAGGAATAGAAAACATCTCACATAAAAGCTTAACATTCTCAGGTTTAGGAAACACTCTTTTTTCCCATCCAATAATAGTATCCAAATGTAACCCAAGATATCAGCTAAACAAGTTATGAGTTTTTCTAAGTTTAATTATTTTTTCTGCAATAGTTTCTTTAGGTAGATTTTTATATAGTTCCTGATAAAGATTTAAGGTGGAATTTAAAAAAATATTCCAAGTTGTCGCAAGTCCGTACAATGAGCAGGCGAAAATCTAGCTAGTGCACCTAAACGAGTCTTAATCCATTGCCTTGATCTTGTATTTATCTGCGAAAAGATAGATTACACAGGGAGAGATAAGGTGGTTGATATTAAGACTTTGCTTGCTAGTACTATAACTGGTTTTGAAGGTATTGGGAGGGGTATCCGAAGTCTTTTTATAAATAGATAAAAGAAAGAAGCTAGGTTAAAGAGGTGGGGCAGTTGTGCTTAAGGTACTCTTTAATCTAGCTTTATATCATATACTTTATGACTTCCTTTATTGTATTCTTCCATACTAATCATCTTTCATATAAATAAGTATGGATAGTTTATTTTAATTCCAAAAGACACCGTATTAAGTCGATGGTTTTAGACCACACGAATAGAAAATAAACAAAGTATTAGATAATATATTTTAAATAAATTGTATATTATTCAGAATATATTAAAATTTTAATGTTATATAATACTTAGAAAATATGATATATATACATATATATTGACATAAAAAAGAATAAGTGTTAATATCTTATTTAAATTAATAACATTGTTAATATTTGATTAAAATACTAACAATGTTATTAATTTGAGGTGTATTGTAAATAATATCTAATTATTAATTATAAATCAATAGGAGTATATTAATTACATATAGATAGTTATAATACGGTTAACACTAAAAACAACAAAATAGGAGGAAATATGAGTTACATAAGCAGATATATAAATAATGTTGGTAATACACCATTAGTAAAACTAAATAATGAAGAAATTAATGCAAATATATTTGCAAAGCTTGAGGGATTTAATCCTACTGGAAGTATAAAAGACAGAGCAGCATCTAAAATATTAAAAAATTTACTTGAGAATGGAATTATAAATAAAGAAACAACAATTGTTGAATCTTCATCAGGAAACTTTGGTATTGCTCTAGCTTCATATTGCAAAGAATTGGGACTTAAATTTATATGTGTAATAGACCCTAAGATATTACCAATAAATGAATTGCTAATATCATCACAAGGAGCAAAACTTATAAAAGTTACTAATGCTGATGAAAGTGGAGGGTATCTTAAATCACGTTTACAGAAGGTCAAAGAAATAATTGACAGAACACCGAATTCCTATTGGATTAATCAGTATGCTAATAGTTTAAATGCTGATTGTTACAAAGAAACAATAGGTTATGAAATATGTGAAAGCCTAAAGGTTGATTACATATTTATAGGGGTAAGTTCTGGGGGAACAATAACTGGAATATCAAAGGCTGTAAAAGAAAAATATCCAGAATCGAAAGTTATAGCTGTTGATGTTATTGGATCAAAAGTTTTTGGGCAAGAGGAATGTAATAGAAAGATACCAGGAATAGGTTCAAGCATAAGACCACCTGTATTAGAAGAATCTATCATAGATGAAGTGGTTATAGTTAGTGAAGAAGACTCGATAAATATGTGCAATGAGCTGCTAAAAAGGTATTGTATTTTTGCAGGTGGATCATCTGGTTCAGTATATCAAGCCATTCATCAATATTTTTTAAAATATAAAATTGACGGTGTTCCCAATGTTGTAGCAGTCTTTGCAGACAGAGGGGATAGATATTTTGACATGATTTATAAAATTTCCGAGGAGTGATAGTAATGCTATATTTAAATGAAAAAGATATTTCGAGTATTAATTTTAATTGGAACGAATTAATAAATTGCATAGAGGAAGCTACAGATGCTATTAACAATAATGAAACTGTACAACCTATAAAACCTTACTTAAGATTTAATGATATGAGTAATAGGATTATAGCTATGCCGGCATATGTTGGAGGTAATATACAATCATCAGGAATTAAGTGGATTGCAAGTTTTCCTAAAAATATTAATTTTGGAATCCCAAGAGCTCATAGTGTAATTGTTCTGAATGACATTAAGACTGGAGAGCCTGAAGCAATTATAAATACTGCCTTAATCAGTATGTTTAGAACAGCATCAGTTAGTGGTACGCTAATAAAATATTTTGATAAAGTTAGGCATTTAAAAGATGTAAATGTTGGAATTATAGGTTGGGGACCGATAGGACAAACTCACTATAAAATGTGCAAAGAGATACTAGGGGAAAAAATTAAAAAAATATGTATTTATGATATAAAATTTAAAAACAATTCAAATAGTGAAATTGAAAATGATGAAAAATTAAAGGTATGTGATAGTTGGGAGGAAGTTTATAAAGACTCGGACATATTTATAACATGCACTGTTGCAGATAAATCATATATAAATTTACCCCCTAAAAAAGGCTCATTAATACTAAATGTTTCACTACGAGATTTCAAAACGGATGTTTATGAACAGGTGAAAAACTCTATAATAGTTGATGATTGGGAAGAAGTGTGTAGAGAGAATACTGATATAGAAAATTTTAGTAAGGAAAAAGGCTTATTAAAAGAAATGACTAAAAGTATTGTTGATGTAGTGTGCAATAATTGTTTAAAAGATTATAAAGATTCAGAGTTAATTATGTTTAATCCAATGGGAATGGCTATTTATGATGTTGCTATAGCAAAATATTTTTATAAATTTTCATTAGAAAATAACATAGGTTACTTGGATAAATAGTATAAGTGATTATTTCTCAGTAGATTTTAGTACTTGAAGAAGTTTTCTATATCAGTCAAGAACATAGCAATGTAGTGGCAAGAATTATCCTTGATAGATACAGTAAACTTCTGCGGATTGACAACAAGAGGAAAGTGCAATCATTCTTGGTAACAGGTAGATTCTAACTGCGTTTCGATGAAATTTGACATATGAAATAATAACTCAGCATAATTCCAACAGTTGTGAAAGGGAAGATAAAAAGATGAAGAGTTATGTATCTTTAGATGAGATAGTTGAAGATTTAAATAAAAATATGGCATCAGAAAAAATTATAATAAGTTGCAGAGATGAAATTTTAAAAAAAGGTGAAATTTCTAAAAGTGATATAGAGGCATTTAAAAAGGCAAAAGAAGAATTTCTAAATGGAAAATCTATGTTGCTGAAAATATTTAATGATAAAGCGAAATTTGCATTGGACTGGTCATTTTTAGGAGATGTCTATTCAGATAATTTCCTAGATATCAAAAATGAAAATGATAGTTTAAATATAAAAGAAATAGATATGAGATATAATTATTATTTGCAAGTATTATCATTGTTAGTTACAAAGGGTAACAACATATCACTGGTGAGTAATAGTGCGTTAGAAGGTCAAATAGGTATATTAAATTTATGGATAGAAAAAAACATTTTAAGTTTAGAAGATATAAATAAGATATACGTAATAAATGATTTGAAAAATATACATTGGAGTAAATCAGGAAATGTAGTCCAAGCTATAGCTTACTCATTGAATAATAATATAGATTTATCAATGACTAAATTGAGTGATTTTTTAGATGGAAAAATAACTTTAATAAGTCCTGACGAACTAAGAAAAATACTATCGAATTATAAATATTTTACTCCTTTTTATACAAAATATCATGATGTTCTTAAAAAGAATAGCATAAATATTTATGTAAATTCTAAATTAATAAAATTTAGTCCAAGAAATTTTTTGTATAATATTAAAGAAAGTGGAATATTTAATGAAAGTCTAATTCCACTTGGGAATGTATTTAAAAAAGATGAAAAGAAATCATTCGATAAATTAATTAGAAAAATAGGAGTGGAATATTGGCTTAAACTAGATGGAACAAGTGGAAGTACTGTATTAAAGCTAAATGTTAAGGATGATGTAGAAAAAATAATTAAAGATTTTGAAAAAATCAACATAATAAATAAATCTTATAATAATTTAGTTAGACCTAATTGTATAATTGATAACAGTTTTGAATTAGAAATAGCACAAGATATAGGAACAAAATTTAATAGTGAAAATATGAATCATTTCAATATACAAGTAGGAGTAATAAATACCAATGATGTTTCAAAAAAATTTTTGCCTGTAATAATTAATATTAGTGATAAAAAAGATATAGGTAATGGATTTGCCTGGGGTAATATGGAGAAAAATCTAAAAGGTAGAATTATAGAAAAACTAGAACAACCACTATTGAGTTTATGTAAATCATTATTCGATAAATTGAAAGAAGATTTTATTATATCATTAGAAGGATTTGCAGGATATTTAAAAGAAAGTAATGAGTTTGATGTATGCTTGTTAGAGGCTAATTTAAGAATTAGTGGTTCATGTTTAATAACGTTGACAGTTCATCAACTATTCACAGAGATATTTAAATTGCCTACAGAAACACCTTTTGTCACTTTTAATTTTGCAATAAAGTTTAAATTAATAGAATTGTATGAAAGAATTGCCAATAAATATAGGTTAGGATTTTTAGTTTTGGGATATGAAAAAGACAATATCTATAAAATTTTAATATACGATAAATATAATTTAAATAGTAAATTTTATGAAAATATAAAACTCTATGTAGAGTATTTAAAATGTAATTTAGAGAGTTAAATGCAAATATGCAATTAATTTGGCTAATTAAAATCTAATTTATAGTTGGAGGAATAGCTATGTTAAAAAATCAAGTGTTAATTTGTGTATATTATCATAATAGATCAAAAAAAGGAAATCTGAAATTATTATCAGAATGGAGAAAAAAGTCAGGGGTAAAAGTAATGCTTCTAGCCAATAAATCTGAAGATTACGTGGCAAATTATGTAGATGAAGTATTGGTATCAGATTTTGAGAATCAAGAAAGTTTATTTAAAAACTTGGATGAATATCTAAAAAATAATTTTGTTCAACTATTAGGGGCTGTATCATTTGGTGAAGACGAAGTTCCAATTACAAATAGAATATGTGATATTTATAATCTAAGAGGAAATAGTATTTCTTCAGGCTTAATTACAAGAAATAAGTGGATGATGAGAGAAGCATTATATAGTAGTGATATATACGCCCCTAAATGCTATAAAATATATAATTTAGAGATGGCTGAAAAGATAGTAAAGGAAGAGTTTTTAGATAAAAATAAAAAGGCATTTTTAAAACCGCCTATAGGTACAGGGAGTATGTTTTGCACTAAAATTACATCCATAGATGATTTGAGAAAAACATGGAATGAATTCTATTTGGGATCATGGGAATTTGCATTGAAAGATCCTCTTTGCAATGAATTGTTTGGCTTTAATGTAGAAAATTATTATATGGTAATTGAAGAGTTGCTAAATACTTATATATGTGAAGATGATATGCTTAAGCAATTGTTTAGTGTCCATGAGTTAAGCGTTGATGGAGTCTTAAATGAAGGTCAACTACATGTATATGGTATTACTGATAAATTGATACCTGATGATAAGGATGGAAGAGAATATATGTGGAGGACAACTAAGTTATCTAGAGAGTTTCAAGAGATCATCAAAATTAAAGCTCAAAAAATAACAGATGCTTTCGGACTAAAGTATGGTTGTATACATTATGAGTTTAGGCTAGAGAAGGTTTCAGTAAATGAAGCAGATATAATTTATAATAATGTACCTGTGAGAGCTACTCTTTTAGAAGGAGCATCAAGATTTGGTGGAGCATATATGCAAACTTTTTGGTATGAAGCAACAGGTTTTGATTCGATTTCATACCTATGCAATCAAGCGTGTGGAATTATAAGCAATGAAAAAAATATATATCTTAATCCAGCTATAATGCTAAATGTGTGGTCTGAGGAAACTGGCGTGTTAGAAGAAGTGGTTGGTTATGATGAACTAAAAAATATATCTCAAAAGTATTTAGCTGATTTTACTATTTATGACAATAAGGGGGATAAGGTTGAGTTTTCTAGTAAATCAGAGAGAGGGGCAGGACATGTAATGTTTATAAACAGAGATATTAATTTGTTAAAGGACCCTCAAAAGGAATATAATTATGGATTTAATGAAATAGAAGAATTATTTATGTATGCTATTAAAAATATAAAATTAAAAATTTCCAAATAAACATTTCTTGCGTAAATCACTTTATAGGAGATAACCGATTATGTATAAAAAAATTCTAGAAGATATAATGATGTTGAAGTTTGGTATCAAAGGATCTGTAAGTGAGTGTTGGGAATGCAATGGGTCTAAGAATAGAACTATATTGTTTAAATTTGTTAGCAATGGTAGCGTTGATTTTTTTGCAGCACGTAAGTATAGTGCAATTTTGGTGAATGAAGAATATGAAAGTTTATTATTACAAATTGCCATAAAAACTGTTTGTAATAATAATGGGTTACTTACCGATATACCCTTATCTACGAAAACAGGATCAAGTTTTTTTGAGTATAAAACAAAAGAAAAAGAAATATGGAGTATTAGCAAAGGAATTCAAGGAGACTGTTTAGATTGGAGTGAATGGGAACACTTTCAATATAAAGATGGGGTTGCAGAAGAATTTGGTCATTTACAAGCTAAATGGGATAACTGTTTTTATAAGTATTCATTCGATGAAATTGTAAATTTTATTACTGAGAATGATATGGACGTGATTAAATCATTCTTACAAATAGAATTAGATAGAAGTTTTGTAATTGAACGAATAAAAAATAAATATTTCTTACAGAATGAGTTTATAAATTTATACAACTTATGTAATGCAGAAAAAAATCTCGAGTATTTTCAATTAGTTAGCAATCAAATAAAATCATATAACACCAAATATCCTAAATTAGTGCACACTTATTCTATATGGGAAAAAAGAATTGAGGAGTTTTTAATAGAAATAATAAGTGAGCAAAAGAAATTTTTTAATAAAAATTTAATACTACAATATTCAGATATGAGTCCTAATAATTCATTTTTTAAACCTAACAAATTTAACTTGGAAAAAATTGATGGATATATTGATTTTGAATTAAGTAGATGGAGCAGCATAAGGTTTGATTTAGGAGTAGCAGCAAGCATGAGATTTGGTGATGAATTAAATTCAATAAGTAAAGAAAATATAATAAATGGAATTTCCCCTAAAACTAAAATTAATTTAAGTACAAATTATAAAAAGTTCATTTTGAGTTATTTAAAAGATATTGACAGGAAGTACTTGCCTAATTGTGCTGAATTCCAATCATTTTTTGTTGCATTGAAAATAAATATTATGGGATTAATTTTTTGGATTCCTAAAATAGCTGAATCTGATATTTATGATGATAAAGAATTACAAGAGTATCTTTGTAAACAAATCAATAGATTGGTAGCAAGATTCAATGTTGGAAAAAATTATTATAAAAACTTTGTAAATACTGAAATTTACACAAATATAAAACTTGGAGAATTTGTATAAGTTTATGGTAGCTTATGTTAGAATAATAACGTACAAAAAATAAATTTTAGGAGGCAAAAATAATGAAAAATATTGGAATCAAAATTCCTGAAATCTTATTACCATACAATCAAGTTGATTATTTTAAATGGGCTATTGTAGCGTGTGATCAATTTACTTCACAACCAGATTACTGGAGTGAAGTGGAGAAAATTGTTAATGATGAAGTTTCTACATTAAATTTAATTTTTCCAGAGGTTTTTTTGAAACAAAATGAAGAAGATATTGAAAAAAGAATACAAATTATTAATGACACAATGGAAGAATATTTGCAAAAAAATATTTTAGAAAGGCAAAAACCAGGCTTTATCTATACTGAAAGAACTACAAAAGAGTCTGGGAAAAGAAAGGGACTTATATTGTCGGTTGATTTAGAAAAATATGAGTTTCAAAAAGGTTCGAAATCATTGATAAGAGCTACAGAGGATACTATTATTGAAAGACTTCCGCCAAGAGTAAAAATAAGAAAAAATGCTTCAATTGAAATACCGCATATAATGTTGTTAATAGATGACCCGAAAGATAGTATTTTTTCTATAATTAGTGATAATTTGAATTCCTTAGAAAAACTTTATGATTTTGATTTAATGAAAGGTGGAGGAAACTTAAAAGGATACAGTGTTCAAAATAGCAAAGTTATAGATAAAATTATCGAAGGTTTTTCAGAATTAGCAACTGAAGAGGTATTTAAGAAAAAATATAATACAGAAGAAGATGTATTATTGTTTGCAGTAGGAGATGGAAATCATTCATTAGCAACTGCAAAATTACATTGGGAAAATATTAAGAAAAATAGCATAAATGAAAATCTATTAGATCATCCTTCAAGATATGCATTAGTGGAAGTTGTCAATTTACATGATAGTGGATTAAAACTATCGCCTATACATAGAGTAATATTTAATATTGATGAGGAAAATTTATATAAAAATTTATTGAAATATTTAGAAAATAGGAATGTTGAGTTTAATTCTACAGATGTAGAAGATATCAGAAATATTTCCGAGGATAAAATCAATTCTAATGAATTTATCTTTACTACTAATAATTATAATAAAGTATTGAGAATAAATAATATGGAAGAATCTCTTATTGTAACAATAGTTGAAGATTTTATACAAAATTTTATAAAAAACAATTTAAAAGCAGACGTTGATTATATACATGGAGAAGAAGAGACAATAAAATTAGCAAGGGTGAAAAATAATGCTGGAATTATTTTACCATCAATAGAAAAAAGCAGTTTATTTAAAACAGTTATTAATGATGGAAAACTACCAAGAAAAACATTTTCTATGGGTGAAGCTAATGAAAAGAAGTATTATGTAGAGTCTAGAATGATAAAATAACAAGTATTTAATTAGGAGTTATTAAAAATAATAACTCCTAATTAAAAATTTAGAGAAGGTTATATTGATGAATGAGATAAAATTTATAAAATGCAATAATATTGATGAGATATCAAGTGTTTTAAAGTATGTTATAGATGATAATACGAAGAAAAAAATATATCCATTTTATAGAACTAATGTTGATGTAAGTATATTCGAAGATATATCCAAACATAAAATAAGTATTATTAATTATGATGATTTTGCGAATATTGAGAATTTAAATAACGATGACAACGATAAAAAAGATATTATGACAAATGGAAAAAAAATATATTTAGATAGAATTACAGAAAGTGAAACATCTTTTCAAGATGATTATAATGCTTTCTGTAATATTGGGAGCCAAAATTTATTAAATACCGAATATTTTAAAATGGATAAAGTAGTTATATGCTTTGATAATGAAAAATTTATTATTCCAGCATTACTATACTCCATATTAAATAAGGTCCCACTATTTATCTTAGATGATATTAGCGATCTAGATAAGATTGATAAAAAAAGCTTTAAATATTTAGTGTTTTTTGGAAATCCTGAGATTTTCACTTATAGTTTCATAAACACCATAGAAAATATTGTTAGCAGTATAAATTCAATGAGAAAAAATTTTTCAAAAGCAAGTTATGGAATTATGACTGGAAGAAATTTCAACGAAACTCTTAATTTGGTCATAAAAACAGATTTATATAACCTTAATAAATTCAATAGTTACGTCATTTACAATAGTGTTGACAACTTAATTCATAGGGAAATAGGTGGTGAAAAATTAATTATAGATTCTAAATGTAGTTTAGATACTTTTGAAGCAAATAATAAGGAAATAATAGGAGTATTTAATATTGTAGCTCATGGAAGGGATTGTTGTATTCATTTGAGCGATGCTGTTATATGTGGAAAAAGTAATAAATATAAACATAAAGTTGAAAATGAATCTTTGTTACCTGGATGTAGCACTGATGGATTATGTTATAGAAAAAAGTTTAATGGACCTAATGTAATAGATGCTTCTAAAATTAAATCTCCTATTATCTTTTCAAATTCATGCTCTACATTGAAAATATCAAAAGCTTTAGTAGAAATAGAATACTCTATTTCATTAAATGCTCTAGACGGTTACTCAATTGCATATGTAGGAAGTTCATTGGTAAAAGGAACAAACACATGGGTGAACTATTTATTTAATTATCTAATTAAAGTTGGTAAATCATTAGGGGAAGCGTGCAATATTGTTAATAGTTGCATAAGAGCACAAGAAAAAGATTTTCCGTGTTTTAAAATAATAGGGGATCCAAGTTATAGGTTGTATGATGAGGAATTTATAGATGACAAAGTGCGGATAAATACATATACAGATAATAATGGAATGAGAATTGAAGTATTAAACAACGAATCTAGTTTTGTAAACATATCTATAGGTGATTCGTTAATATATAAAAAATATTTAGTTAAACAATTTGTGATAGACTACATTGGTAGTAAAAGTAAATGTCCTGTTTTTTATAATATTTATCCTGATGAAGTCAATAAAGAATTATCAATATTTATTTACTCTAGTGAAAAATTACCGGAGGAGTTTGAGATAGTAGTTAATTTTGAAGAAGACAATTTATTTTTAGAAAATAAATTTATTACGAATATAGAGAATTTAAATTATATAAATATCCCGACGCAACCGATAAAAAACTTAATAAATGACGTAAACTTTGTAGCTAAAAGTTTAATAAAGTATAAAAACAATTCACTTTATAATCTTCAATATAGGAAAAAGTTCATGAAAAAGAAGCAAGAATTTTACAATATTTCCAGTAATATTCAGAATTCTATTGTAGAAAGATTAAGTAGTATAACTAATAATGGATGGTATAGCTTCACAGAAAATAATGAAGAAGAATTTATTACGACAGATTATAGAATGCAAGGTAAATGCTATATATGTAATGAAGATACAAATATACAAAGAATAAGACACCTATTTAATGAGCATATCATTAGAGAAATAACAATATGTCCTAATTGTGGACATATTTTTGATAATGATTCTGATGAACTTAAAATATGTATTTTGGGTGAAAGTAAATTACAAAAAGGATATAAATATGAACAAGAATTGTTTATAAAAAATACTACAAAAAAAACTATTAGAGGTGTGCTAGAATTAGCGCAAGTAAATTCTAAGGCTTTTGGTATCAAATTTGAAAATGCAAGAGTTGAGTTCATTTTAAAACCAAATGAGATTTTTTCATATAATGTTAATGTAGATATTACTAATCCAATAATTAATCAAGATATATATTGGTTGAGAGCTTATGGAATTATAGATGGAAAGATTTATGTGTCTAGTAAAAACATTTGGGTAAAAAATTAATTTGAAGAAAATTTTGGAGTAAATATTATGTATTTAATTAATATTTTAAAGTATAAGATTTACTCATTCATATATTGTTGAAAAGGCAAGAGTAAAATCTATAAAATGAATATTTTATGGGATTGTAAAATGACAAAATAAAAAACTATGAATAAATTTTAGAAAAGAATAAAAATGTGCATACAAGAAAATTCTTTAGGAAAGGTAATGCAGAGTATCGTGAACGCTATTTTTATATACATATTGTTGATAAGATATTTAAGTGGCTATTTTAAGAAGTTTAATAATACTTCTGATGTACTTTGGTTTATTTAATGAATAAGCTAGTATAGCATTTATAAGTTTTGAAATGGCTGTTAGATACAGATACCGTATAGTTGTAGTGTTTAATGTTCTTGGTGATTCAATGCGTGGGTTATATTTTAATGATGAAAGAGTTCTTTCAATATGAAATTGAACAGAGTATTCAGTGTTTCATTCTTTAGAATTTCTTTGAAAACTAGGATAAAGTTTAAAATCTTTATCGATATAGAAGTAAGTCATACGACCACTTTTTGTTAGTACAAGGATTTTCACATGTATGATAGCATTTAGCTTTTTTATCCCTAGACATTGGAGGAAGTAAATTTGAATCTTAAGTTTCTATTTTTGCCATTGCAAATACCTCTAGTTTTAAATGGAGAGGCATCTAATGGACATAACGGAAGGTCTTCCACATCATGTTCAAGGTCGCCTACTTTACTATTACATTGGGTAGGAGGATTTATTGGAAGGAATACTTTTTCAAGTCCACATTCTTTGAAAAAGCAAAATTATCATAACAATATTTTTGCCCTTCGGAAATTTAAAAGTCTTTTCAATAGGTTTGTAAAAATATTTATCAAAGAAGTGTAGATTTAAAGAGTTTTGGTGATTATTAAAAATTATGACAAGTTTATAAAGTAACTAAAATTTTCATTTACAAAGCCTAATTTGATATTGTGATCTTTATAAGTAAATTTAGGCATGATCAAGTAAGTTAACAAAATCTACCAGCTGAGGTATTTCGCAACCAATTAAAATAAATATTTATACGGAGGATATAATGACTAAAAAAAACATCTTAATATTAAATACAACACCATATAATAAATATTTAAAAGATGGTGATTTTATAATTAATAAGGAAAAATACAATATATTTATTATTTCAAACAAAAAAAGAATAAATGAATTAAATTCAAAAGATTTTAAAGAAATATTTTGCTGTGAGATGAATGAAGAAGATAAGATATTGCAGATTTCTTGTGAAATAAACAATAAAAATAAAATTGATCACGTAATAGCATTATCTGAAAAAACAGTACTTATTGCTGCGAAAATTAGAGATCACTTACACATAAAGGGAATGGGGTATAATGAAACAGTACCATTTAGAGATAAATATGTAATGATTGAAAAATTAAATGATAAAGGTATAAAAGTTCCTGACTTTAGTATTATAACTAGCTATGAAGAAGCATTAAATTTTTTTAATAAGTATAAAAAAATAATTTTCAAACCAAGGCTTGGAATTGGGTCACAAAGTGTACAAGTTATTGAGAGTAAAGAATCTCTTGAAAAAGTTTTTGAATATATAGGAAATAATATATATTCTTATATAATGGAAGAGTTTATTGAAGGTACTATGTATTGCTGCGATACAATTATACAAAATGGAAATATAAAACTTTGTAATGTAACAAAATATCTAGGTTCAACTTTAGATTTTTCATCTAAAAATAGTCTCGGATTTGTAGTAGAAGATGATATACGTATTTTGGATAAAATAGAACGGTTTAATGAGGATGTAATAAAATCGTTAAATATGAAAGATGGAGTTACTCATCATGAGATGTTTTTAAATGAAAATAATGAAATAGTTTTTTGTGAAATAGCTTGTAGAATAGGAGGCGGAAATTTAGTTGAAGAATTTGAAATTATGTATGGACTTAACCTCTATGAGTGTTCAATTTGCTTGGAATTAGGAGAAAAACTACCTAAATATAAAAAAAATAGCATTTGTGCAGGATTTATAATGTTCTATTATAAAGATGGAGAAATAAATGAAATCTCATACGGGGATTTGCTTTATAATAAATGGATTAAATCTTATGAAATATTTGCTCAGACAGGAAATAAAGCATTGGTAGCAAAACACAGCACAGACACTGCTGCTTACTTTATAGTAACAGGAGAAAATAGTAATGACGTAACTAATAAGTTAACTAGTATTAAAAATCAATTTAATATATCATATGTAAATAATTAGTTTGTAATAAGTAGTGGAGGATAAATGAGATATAGTAATAAAAAAATTAATACATTTAAAAATAATTTAATATTACCCAAATCTTTTTATATTGTTATAATTGGAGATTCAATATCAAGAATAGGAGATTATATTTATCAACTTGGTATACCGATTTATATTTTATCTCTTACGGGTTCTCCGTTATGGATGGCAACTTCATTTGCGATACAACAATGTGCCATAATTTTTTCGGGATTATTATCTGGAACTGTTGTAGATAGAAGTAATCCTAAAAAAGTATTGGTATATAATGCACTTTTACAAACTATACTTATTGCTGTTATTCCTATTTTACATAAGTTATCTATGATAAACATATATTTCATTCTTATAGATGGTTTTTTTCTAACAGCTAGCGGATTTTTATATAAAACTGCGATAAATTCATTAATACCTAATATCGTAAAAAAAGAAAGATTACCATTAGCTTCATCTCAAATTTCATTATCAAAATTTATTAGCAAAACTATTGGACCAACTTTAGCTGGGATAGTAATTTCTGTGATATCTCCTATTAATAGTTTATGGATTGACGGTATTAGTTTTTTATTAGTATTTGTATTAATGAAATTTGTTGATTTTAATGATGAGGTAAAAATACAGATTAAAGATAAAAATACAATAAAGAGTTTTACAAGAGATTTACAAGAGGGATTTAAAATTGTTTTAGGAACAGATTTTATATTTTCGCTGGTTATATTAAACTTTATGTTAAATATAGGATATGTTTCAATGTTTTCTATGTTTATATACCATTTAAGTGAAATTTTAAATTTTCAATCTCAAACAATAGGTTTAATTTATTCGGCAGATGGTCTAGCCGTAATAATGGCAGGGTTTTTATTACCTATCATTATGAAGAAAATTATGAATGGTAAATTAATTATATATTGTTCTGCAATAATGGGGTTATGTATTTTGAGTCTAGGTTATATTAGTAGTGGACTATTAGTTGGAGGAATATTTGGAATCATAATGTATTGTAGTCAGACAATTAATAGAGTAATGTATACATTGTGGCAGATGAATATATCAAAAGAACAACTTGGAAGAGTTTTTAGTATTTCATCTACGCTTGAAAGTTTGTCAGTTCCACTAGCTGGTATGATTTCAGGTATTATTGTAGAAAATTATGAGTCTTTTACTTTATTTAAAATAAGTGGGATAATAATTATACTTTCGACTTTGCTATGTACTATATTTACTAAGGTAACTCAAATAGATAATAGGATTGTTTATGAAAAGAATACGATGCTTAAATAATTATGGTATTGTAGCGTAAATATAAAAGCCAACTTTAGATTAGCATAAACAGCTACTAATGCAGTATTACCTGCTTTTAAATTTAGGTTTTAGAATATAGAAAAAGTCTTTAACTTCAAATACATATCATAATAAAGCCTAATCCTACCACTAATCAACCGAGCAAATCCAGAATGAGACACCGCTAAAATACCAGCAGCCATAGAATAAGAATACTTATTTCTATTGTCCCATTCCTTGATCTTATCCCGATATCTACTATAATATATAGAATAATATTCATCAAAATATCTAATAGGAATAGAAAACATCTCACATAAAAGCTTAACATTCTCAGGTTTAGGAAACACATCTTGTTCCCATCTAATAGTAGTATCAAAATGTAAGCCAAGCATATCAGCTAACTCATGACGTTCTAAGTTATGAGTTTTTCTAATCTTAACTATTTTCTCAGCTATAGTTTTTTCAGGTAGATTCTTATAAAGTTCTTGATAAAGATTTAAAGTGGAATTTGAAAATATTCCCCTAATTACAATAATTTGGTGATGTGAGCAGGCACAAATCTAGCTAGTACACCTAAACGAGTCTTAATTCATTGCCTCGACCCTGTATTTATCTGTGAAAAGATCGCTTATGCAAGTATTGATAAGGTGGTTGATATTAAGACATTGCTTGCTAGTACAATAACTGGTTTTGAAGGTATTGGTGGTGTTCAGACTAGAGGGAAGTATAGGGAAGGGTATCCGGAGTATTTTTATAAATAGATGAAAAAGAAGTTAGGCGGTTGTGCTTGAGATAATCTTTAATCTAGCTTTTAATTTGTAGATAAATAAAATCTATGAAATTCACCAACTTATAAGCCACAACTATTTAGCTTATTTAGAAAGTGGTGGACAAGACTTCTTTGGTGTTCATTTTAAAGCTGGAACTGCTGAAGTTGTTTGATATAACCAAGGAGCTGTTAAGTGGCAAAGTGAACCTTATAGATTTACAGAAATTATAGGAGATAGTTATTAATATATATATCATTATCTATATTAGTTTCAAGGCTTATAAATAGAGATGTAGATTTACTGCAAATATGTGTAGATGATTATATGATATTGCTATTGTTTTGAAGGTGCTGAGGAGTATCATAGTTTGTAAGTTGTAAAACATATAATACATAAAGAAGAAACATTGACAAAAAGCAAATAAATTGTAAAATTAAAGTATAAAATGTGTTTTCATCTTAAAAAGGAGAAAAATGTACATGGAAGAATTTTATGAAAAACTTAACCAAGAAATAATTAGTAAGAAGTCTATTATAGGTGTTATAGGGCTTGGATATGTCGGATTACCAATAGTAGAGAGTTTTGTAAAGAGTGGATTTCAAACAATAGGTTTCGATATTGATGATGAAAAGATAAAAAAATTGATTCAAAATGAAAGTTATATTACTGATTTCACAGATAAAGACATTGAAAAGATCAATGAGTTTAATAGATTTTATCCTACAAATAAATTTGACAAAATTTCTCAATGCGATGTTTTGATAATTTGTGTACCAACTCCATTAAAAGAAGATAAGCTTACTCCAGATTTAACTTTTTTGAACAATAGCTTAAAATCAATAGGAGAAAATATAAGGCGTGGAACATTAGTTGTTTTAGAAAGTACAACATATCCATTTACAACATCAGAGGTTGTTGTTCCTTACTTAGAAAAATTAGGACTTAAAGTAGGTGATGATGTATTTGTTGCTTTTTCTCCAGAGAGAATAAATCCTGGGGTTGAAAAGTTTAAGTTTAGTAGCACACCTAAAATAGTAGGAGGTAAAACTGAAAGATGTAAACAAATTGCTACAGCATTATATGGATGTGTAATTGATAAAGTTGTTCCAGTTTCTAAACCTGAAGTTGCAGAAATGGCTAAATTACTAGAAAACACATATAGATACATTAATATCGCACTAGTCAACGAGATAGAAACATTTTGTAGTGAAATGGATATAGATATTTATGAAGTTATTGAAGCTGCAAGTACAAAACCCTTTGGATTTGAAAAGTTTTATCCAGGACCGGGGGTTGGCGGGCATTGCATTCCTATAGATCCTTTCTATTACAAATGGTATGCTAATGAAAAAAACTTTGAAACATTATTAATAGATGCAGCTTTTGAAATTAATGCTAATAGACCTAAAAACGTTTTCAATAAAGCGATGATGAGAATGAAAGGGGTTAAAAATTCAATTATAACTGTATTAGGAGTAGCTTATAAGAAAAATATCAATGATTTACGTGAATCATCAGCGATAGAGCTTATAGAAATGTTGATTAACAATGGATATGAAGTTAGATTTTCTGATGCATTTTGTAATAAAATTTTAATTAAAGCAGATGGCAAAAGTTGTGAAATGTTATCAGTTGATTTTAATGAAGAGCTATTAGAAAAGAGCGGCTTAATAATTATTCATACAGATCATGATTATTTTAACTATGAATTGTTAAATAAGTATAAGGAAAAAATTATTGATACAAGATATGCCCTTAGTAAGTTTGAAAATGAAGATCGACTGGTTTATAAAGATATAGTTTGTAAAGATAAGGATGTTTACTTTGAACGCCAAATATAAAGTGAATTGTGTTGGGAAGTGAGATTGAGTGAATGCTAATAGAAATAATAATTTAGAGATAGCTGTAGTTGGTGGGGGTAAGTGGGGAAATGTTATTATTCAACACTTAGAAAAGTTACTAGAGTCAGGTTTAATAGGAAGGATACATATAATAGCAGGTAGCAATTATGAAAGTATCTTGGATAAATATAAAGGTGAAAATAAACTCATATATAAGAAAGATCAGTTAATGAGTGTACTGGACAATGAAAAAGTGACTCATGTTATGATTATAACTGGATTTTATACGCACTATGAATTGGTTAAAACTGTTTTAAATAAAAAGAAACATGTTTTTGTGGAAAAACCATTTGTTATAACAATAGAACAAGCTATTGAATTAAATTCTATTGCTTCAAGTAAAAAACTATGTTTGCAAGTAGGCTTCCAATATAAATATGATAAGAGATTTGAATTTATTAATCAGTTGATACAAAACCAAGAACTAGGACATATAAATGATGTTCATATCAATATGATTAATAAAATAAAAAATACAAAAAGTTCTACTGAATTGACTGTAGTAGAGAATATAGTTTCCCATCAATTAAGTATTATACAAAAGTTATTTGGATATAGTGAATTTTCAGATGTTTCATTAGAAATAATAGATGAAAACTATATTAAATTAAGTTTTAAATACGGAGATATAAAAGTAAGGTTAAATGCATCATCTAGTTATATGAAAAATTCTAATATTAGAGAAATAAAAATCATGGGTAGTGATAAACAATTATATTTAGATTTTGATAATCAGAATGTAAATTTTAGTTATATTGATAGTAAAAGTTATGAAAATGTCGATTTGGAAAATTACAAAGATAAAATAGATCTTTCACCTAGTAGTTTAGAATGTGAAATTATACATTTCATCAAATCAAATTATGAAGAGAATGAATATTTAGAAAATGAGCAAATAGTTAGTATAACTAATGAAATTAATTTGAAATTACATGAAAAGATTTTAGAGAGAGCTAGGAAAAATAATGAAGAAAGTAATGCATTCAAAGAAGAGGTACTTAATATTATATCTGAAGAGTCTGACATAAGTAATTTAAGGTCGATAAGAGATAGAAAGTTGCTATGGAACTATGAAAGCATTTTGAAAAATGTTTCAAATGCTATAGAAATATTATCAGAGAAACCCTATATTTCAGCAAGGGAGATGGGGAGCAAATTAGGAATAGCACTAGAAGAAGTTAAAGATATATATAAGGTAATAAGGAAAAGCAAGGTTAGCCAACAAAGAATAATTAATAGTGATAATTATGATTATTACAATGGATTAAGATTACTAAAAAATGAAAGTGCAGAAGTTACATTTTTTATTGGAATTAATTGTCCCTATAAGTGTTATTTTTGTCAATCTGTAATTTGGCAAAATGATAATGAGCGTAAGTCTAATAAATATGCGTATACTTCCTCAGATTTAATAACTTTTAAAGAAATTGATATGGTATTTGATTATTTATATAAAATGAAGAATGATGGTAGACATTCAACTATAAAAATATCAGGTGGTTTAGAGCCTCTAACAGATTATAAGCGAGTTGAATATATAATAGCAAAAGCAAAAAAATATAATATACCTGTAAAATTATTTACAAATGGATTTTTAATTAACACATTAAAAAATAAAGAAGCCTTATTTAATCTTAAGGAAATAAGAATAAGCTTAAATGCGATAAATTCTGATGAGTATGCCTTTAATTATGCAAGAAGGAAATCAGACTTTTCAATATTGAAAAATAATATTGAAGAGTTAGTAAAAGAAAAGAAAAATTTAAACTCAGAAGTTCTTATAGGGATTAAATCAGTAATAACTGAGGACAATGTAAGAAATATGGCCATATTAGCAAAACAAGCTTTGGAAATGGGCATTAACTTTATTGATTTTAGCTGTGATTTTAGTACCGGAGCTAGCGAAAAATTGTCTATATTAGTAAAGCAACAAGTGGAATTAATTAATGAATTAACTGCTGATACCACTTTTAAAGTATTTGTAGGAGGCTCTTTATTTAAAAATAATATATTTTCAAATAAGCCATATGGAGATTATGTAGCGAAAGAGTTAATATATTACAAAGTATTTATAGATCCAGCAGGTTTTATTGTACCATTTCATGATGATGCATTTCCAAAGGGAGAGAAAAGAGATTTATTTGACTTTAGTACAAGTCTTGGAAGAATAGGACAATATGAAAAATTTGAGGACATATTCAATAGGGATATGAGTAAATTAAAACCTAAAAGTTATAAATTATTAAATCCTTTTGAACTAATGTTAAGCTTAGAATTACAGAGGAGAAGTAAGGATTATGAAGATGGAATAAGTTTATATGATATACCCTATAATATATAGTTGCTTCTCAGTAAAGGAGGATATATGAATAAGATATTTTTAATAGTAGGGGTTAGACCACATTTTGTTAAGATTTCTTCATTGTTGAAGGAACTAGAGAAAAATTTTAATGTTGTATTAATTCATACATGTCAACATTATGACTATAATATGTCAACGACCTTCTTTGAGGATTTGGGAATACGAAATCCAGATTATATGCTAGTTCAAGACAATGTAATGGAAAATGAAAAATTTTTCGGCATGAGTATAGAAATATGTAAGCTAATAAATAAAGAATGGCCTAAATGTATTTTAGTTATAGGTGATTCTAATACACCATTAGCAGCTGCTTTAGCGGGAAAAATATCTAATGTTAAAGTTGCACATATAGAAGCAGGAGTGAGAAATTATGATGAAAACATGGTTGAAGAGGCAAACAGAACGTTAATAGATAGAATTTCTGATATATACTTCACAACAACAAAAGGATGCATTGAAAATCTTAAAAGAGAGAATATAAATAACAATATATTTTTTGTAGGAGATCTTTTACTTGAAGCAATAAATAAAACTAACAAAACCAATACTTATAAAAAGGATGTTGTAAATACAGTAGGATTCTATAGCGGATATATATTATTGACAATGCATAGAAAGGAAAATACTTCAAACAAAAATTATATAAGAGAAGTAATGGAAAGCTTAAATGAAATGAATTATAAAGTCATATTTCCAATGCATCCTAAAGTAAAATCAATTTTTTTAGAAGATAAAGAGCTTAAGGAGTATTTTGATAATGAAAAAATACTTCTAATTGATGCTGTTAATCATGAAGATATAGTGAAGCTAATTGAAAATTCACAAGTTGTGGTTACAGATTCAAATGGAATTCAAAGGGAGTCATATTTTTTAAAGAAGCCATGCATTATCCTTAGGACATCTACAGAGGTAAAGGAAACATTAAAAAATAACTGTGCAGTGATTATAGGAAATAACATTACAAAAATGAAGCATTACATTGATTATTATATGGAAAATCCTAAATTGATATATGAGTTAGACCAATTTGGGGGAGATGGAGTTTCAGAAAAAATATCAAAAATACTTTATGAATATTTAGAAAACAGTGAAAAAAATTCAGCTAACTATTAGGAGGTCAGCATGAATAAGAAGTTAAAGGTACTTGAGGTGAGTTCTAATCCTATAGAAAGAGGACTTCAGATAGGAGAAGAAAATGCATTTCTTATTAAGGAATTTGTAAGTATGGTCCATGAAAATTATAGAGAATTATGTGGAGGAATTTTAGAGATAGAAGAGGTAAGGGAACATTTAGGTAAGTGTTTAGATATATCCCAAAAGTTCGCTCCAGATTTATATATAGAATTGGAAGGTATAGCAAAGGCTTCTAATGTTGCAATAGATGATATTATCTTTATTAATTCATTTTTAGAGTTAATAAATTTTAGATTTCCAAAAACATGTAAAGAAATATTTGGGTGTACAAGCTTAGGGGTAGCTAATGACAATGAGGACAACAAAAAAGTATATGTTGCTCAAAATTATGATATGGAAAAATATTATAAAGATTATATAACATTAATTAAGATCAAGGAAAGAGAGACAGATACATTATTAATAACTTTTGCAGGAGTTTTAGGATGTATTGGATTCAATAGTTGCGGAATCGGATTAAATATAAATTATTTGCAGGCAAATGACTTAGGAACTGGTATATTATATCCATTTGTTGTGAGAAAAGCACTACAACAAAATAGAATAGGTGATGCTTTAGGAGCTATAACAACTGGATTTAAAGCTAGTGGAATGAACTATCTGTTATCAGATTCATTAGGGAATATATTTGATATAGAGATGGCAGGAAAAGACTTTGATATTCTTCAAATGAAGGATGGGTTTATGTCTCATTCAAATCATTATAAAAGTGAGAAGCTAATAAAAAAAGATATGATGGCATATGATCTGAGTTTAGATTCTTCATTTTCAAGAAGAGGAAGTACCATAATAAGAGAACATGTTTGCAATAAATTATTGAATAAAAGAAAAGAAAGTTTTGTCCTAGAAGATATAAAGAACATCTTAACAGATCATACGAATTATCCTTATTCAATCTGTAAGCATGGTGATCTTAATGAAGATAAATACAGAGGAAATGAAACTGTATTTTCTTCTATATTCGATTTGGAAAGCAGAGAGGCCCATATTGCCATCGGTACTCCATGTAAATCAGATTATTTTAAATATAAGTTGTAGCTAAATAGTGGATGCTCGGCAATCTCTAAATAATGAAGTTAAATGAGGTAAATATTATGGTAGACATTATTAAGGCAAGTAGTATTGAAGAATATAAAAAGTTTATAGAAGAAAATGGAGAGGGATTATTAGTATTAAAACAAAGAGTTTATGATGATATAAAGGAAATAATTGAAAGATATAAAATTAATTTATTAGAAAAAGAAGAACAGAATGAAACAGAAGATGAAAAAATAAAAAATGTTATTTTTTGCTTTGAAGATGATGAGTGGTATGACATAACAAGGTATTACTCTATTTTGACTAACTCAGAATTAATTAAGATTTCCAAGATGGAGGAAATATTTAGTTATTTAAAAACTTTTAAAAGAAAATTTATAACTGTTTGCGGAAGACCTGAAAAAATGACTCCTTCAAATTTAGAGAAAATGCAAAAATATCAGGTGGAAAATTGGGGAACAGACAATGAGGTGTATTTTGGAGCAATTACTGCTAGAGATTTAGAAATGTTAAGCTTTATAACTATGAAGATGTATTTATACAGAAAAATAAACAGAAAAGATAAATCAATGATAATTGATAGATTAGATTTTAATTTAGAAAAAGTTTTAAATACTAACAATAGGATTGTATTAGGATATAAAAATGCAACAACAGATAATATAGAAAATTATCTTAATGAAGAAATGCATTCCCACTTAACAGTAGTAGGTCATGGAAGAGATGATATAGTATGGATGACTAAAGGTTCATTATGTGCTAGATCAAAGTATTGCCAATCCTATAATGATTCTGAGAACCTTCCAAGTTGCGCTTTTGGAGAGGGGTGTTTTAGGGATGAAATGAATGTAATGCCTATGTGGAAACTAAATGTAAGAAATACTTTTATTTCATCATGCTTTTCTCTAAAAACAAATGAATCTCTTTTTGGATTGAAGTATAGCTTATTATATAGTGCATTAGATGGCACTATTGCTTCATTTATAGGATCTCCCCATATAGTTGATGGAAGTAGTTTTTTAAACTATTTATATATTGCATTAATTAGGAGTGGATTTAGGATTGGGGAAATCTCTGCTTTCATAAATCAAGCATATCTTGACTATGGCTTCGGATGTGAATCAGGATATTTTGTTATAGGTGACCCTTCATATAAAGAAAAATGTTATGAAAGTCCTGTTAAGATAGAGTGGGTTAAAAATGAAGAATCTTATGGGAAATATTATGTTGCAGATTGTAATTTAATTATTATTGATTTAGGCAAAGGTAATCTTGTTAATAAGTTTTTTAGTGGTGAAATCAGAGTAGTAGTATCAAATGATGAAAACCAGAAGTTATACGGAGTGTTAAGATACAGTAATAATAAAACATATTTATATTTATTCTCAAGTGAAATGATAAAAGCAGGAAATATATATGTATCTATAAAAAATGGTGAATTGTTTGATTTTTCTCAAATTGAGAAGTTGGAGTATTTATGTGCTCAATATGAGCGTATATCTCAAGAAGTACAAAAAGAATTTAGAACTGCTAAACAAATGGGATTAAATTTATGTGCAGAGAAAAAAGAAAGTTTTTTTATAATTTCTAATACTAAAAAGTTATATTCTCGATATAATAATTATTTAACAAAAATCAATTTAATTAATTATAAGATAGCTAAATTATTAAATGATCTCACTAATAGTAAGGGTTTCTCATTTGGTGAGCATTGCTTGTCAAATGGAATGCAGTTTGATGAATATGTGAAAGAAGGAACATGCAATAATTGTGGTAGAGAAATTTATGTTTTTAGGTACAAGCATATAATGTATAAAAATCTAGAAAGAATATTTCATATGTGTCCAATATGCGGATATATATTGGATTATTCAGGTGATAGTAATATTGAAATATATTTTGTTGGTGATTCAAAATATAACATCGGCCAGTTAATTGAACAAAAAGTATACATACGAAATAACTCCAATGTTAAAATTAGTGGCTATGGTGGAATTAGACTTGTTTCCGGTCAGGATATGGGTGCTGAATATAGTGAAGAGCTTTTTCCAGTAGAAGTTGCCCCTAAAGACGAAAAAGTCTATTCAACATCTATTAGAACTAATGAAAATTTAAAGCCACATAGTTATTGGTTAAAAGGTACATTTTCCATAGATAATGATGTTCGTATAATTAAGAAAGATCTATGGTTAATAAAATAATTGAGAGATGAGGGGCTATAACCAAATGAAAACTATACTAAATAGAGATTTTTCATTAATATTTGTTGGAAATACAATATCAGTTTTAGGTTCTGTTATATATGATACAGCAATACTATGGTGGGTGACAGAATATACAGGTTCGGCTAAAGATGGATCACTAATACTTGCAGCAGCTATGTTAGCAACAATAATTATAAGTTTATTTAGTGGAATTATAGCTGATAATGCAAACAAAAAGTACATATTAGTAGTTACTGATATTTTAAGTGGTCTTGTTTGTATATCCGTAGCTATTATGATTAAATTTAATATTCTAAATATGATTTTTTTAATTTTAGCTAGTGCGATATTAGGGATTAATAATGCTTTATTTAGACCAACAATTAAATCATTTATTCCTGAAGTTGTTAATGGTGAAAAACTAGTAAAAGCAAATTCCTTATTAGAAAGTATAGGTGCAGTTATTAGAATAGCTGGTCCAGTTATAGCTTCTTATTTAGTGACAATAAAATTTTTTGGAATATGGGGCTGCATGTTTCTTAATGGAAGTTCCTTTATTATCTCAGCCATTTTTGAGCTATGTGTTAATTATAAAGTGAAAGTTAAAAGAAAAATTTCTTTTAAAAAGGTATTTCCGGATATTTTACTAGGATTTAAGTATGCATTTAAGGAAAAAAATATAAAGTTAGCAATTATAAATGCAGCAGTAGTAAATTTCTTTTTAGTATCTTTTAATATAATGTTGCCTATATTTACACAAAATATATTATATAAGGATAGTAAATTTTATTCCTATATGCTATCTGCTGAAGCAATAGGTGCTATAATAGCAACAACATATTTGATTAAGAAAGAAAAAAAAGATATAGAGTTATTAACAATATTTAACTCTATTTTTTTAATCGGAGTAATATATACTATTTTCACAATAAGGCTACATATCTTTATATTGATTGCTGGTATAGCTTTAGTAGGAGGTTTAAGTTCATATTTTAATGTTTTGTTTATTTCATATATACAAAAAAATATAAACTTAGAGTATCTAGGTAGAATAATGGCTATAATAATACTTTCTTTAAATATAGTAGTGCCTATTGCATATATATTTTATGGATTTTTAGGTGAATATGTTTTAAGAAATGTATTTATATACTCAGGACTAGCTATGGTTATATACTGTTTAATCATACAGATTAAGGTTAGAACTACAAAGTTGTAACTATTCAGCCATTAACAAAGTTTGATTATGAAGTTACATAAGTTCCAATAAATATTAGTCATAGATTACATTGATTTTTCAACACCTTTCCAGGAACTTGATATAGTTTCAATAACGAAACTTATATATTATTGAAAAGTATTAAAAAAAAACATATAATAGATAATGTATTCAATTTAAAATAATGTATCATAAGGTAAAAAATAGAATATATTTGTTTTCCCCAATAGTATAGAAACGCCTGATGTACAAGAACACTGAAATGATAAGATTATTAATATATTTATAAAAGGACTAAAAAGGTGAGATAAGTATGATAAAGTATGAAAATGAGGTGCGAGAAATATTAGAGAATATCATTGCTTCTACTGAACTACTTAAAGGAGTTACTGCTCAAACAGATTTACGGACAGTAGGAGTAAATTCATTAGCGTTTATTAAGCTTATTGTTTCAATAGAAGCTAAATTTAATATTGAATTTCCAGAAGAGCAATTATCGGTAAGTCAGACAGGAACTATTGAAAAAATTTGCAAGATTATAGCGTCATTTGATTAAAATATGATTTATATATTTACGTAGAATATTAATTGTAATTGTGGTTATTCTACAAAAAATAGGAATTCGTTAAAGACATGAAAAAGTATAATTTATAAAAGTATTAAAAAATGAACTTGAAAAATTGAAGGTTTGAAATCTTAGAGAAAACAAAAATTGCAGTTTTTTAGTATTCTACAATACTAAAAAACTGCAATTTTATTTGGAATATTAATCTATATAAATAGTTCCTTCAATTCTTACTTTAGCATTTCCACCAAATAAAATTTTGTCACCATCTAGTGATAACATGACTTTATTATATATTCTGTCATTACCACCTTGCTCAATATTTATACTTCTACCATCCCAAATATGATTTTTTAGCATATACTTTCCTAGAGCGCTATTTCCAGAACCAGTTGCAGGATCCTCTAGATATCCAAACTTTGGAGCAAATACTCTACTATGAATATACATATCTTTATTTTGTGTTTCTTTTGTAAAGGTCAACACAATATCAATTGAATTGTTTAGACAGAATTTCTTTAGTTCTTCTATATTTGGATAAAAATTTATCATGTCATTTAAGTTATTAAAGGGAATAATATATGTGGAAAGTCCAGCATTAATAAAATCCGTTGGTAATGAATCTGATATAACATCTAAATTAACACCGAGGTTTTTTGAAATATCTAATTTACTTATATTTGCAACATATTCTTCAGCAGTAGGGGCAGTAATATACACTGCATCTTCTGTTGAAATTCTATTATATAGAGTTAATATGCCTTTTTTATTTGTCTCTATTGTTATTATTTCCTTTTCTATTAACTCACTACTTTTAACAATATCATACATAGCAGCAATTGTGCCATGACCACAAAAATCAACTTCACACTCTGATGAATAATAGGTAAGTTTTATATCAGCAATAGTGGAGTTTTCACAAAAAACTACCTCTGAAACATAGTTTTTATGATCCTTCCCAATTTGTAACATTTCTTCTGGAGTTAAGTTTTTATCCTCTAATAATATATATGCTGCAGGATTTCCTAAAGATTTTTCTGTTATAAAAGCGTCAATTTTCTTATACTTATATTTTCTCATTTTAATATACAATCCTTTCTCTGTGCTCAAGGTACAAAAATATATTAATACAAATTACTTACTTTGAGGTAACTAATTAATTGGCTAATGAGTTAATTAGATAATTAGAGTAACTCTCTTGTCTCAAGAGGGTTTTGTGTATAACACTTGACTTGTTACCATTCACTTCAAAGTACCCTCGTAAGTTTATAATTTCTAAAATATTGAAATAATTTGTAATTATAATAACCTATAATTAATTTATATGTCAATAAATATAAAAAAATAAGGTTTATAGAAGAAAGGTATTTGACATGGAAATAGTTTATTACATTAAAAGTAACAATATGCAATGAAAAGACAAAATTCAATAAAAATGTTAAAAATACAAATATTTAATTGACAGTAAAAATAATCCATGGTAATATTTTAACAAGTTATGGTGAAACAATATAAGGTAGGAGTAATTGCTTAATGTTAAATGTTGAAAAAGTGGTTTTGCAATGTGTAAAAAAGATAAGAACTAATAATAACAAAGTTACGCTAGAATCTAGGTTAATAGAAGACTTGCAGATGGATTCTATGCTCTTAGTATCACTAGCTATGCTGCTTGAGGAAAAAACAGGTGTAAGTGTAATTACATTTAGTGAAAATATTGATTTTGTATCTGATGTGAAAGTAATTAAATTGGTAGAAGTAATTAAAAATAATTTGTAGTAAGTGAATAATTAAGGAGAGAGCGTTGTGTTTGGAATAAGTTATTTAGATTTTTATCAGCCTAATGAAAAAGAAGATACATTTTCAATTCTTAAAAAAAGTAAAAATGAAAAGACTGAAAATGATGAATACTGCAAATTTTTCATTAATCAAAATAAGATATATGACGTATATGTAGAAAGACAAAGAAATGTAATTGAAATAGTAGATGGTTTATTCGAAAAGTTTTTGGCTAAAAATTCAGATATGTTGGAATCGATTGACTATCTCTTTTTTTGCAGAAACCCTTATGGAATGATGTATGATGGGATTAACATTCCATATTATTGTATTGAAAAGTATAATATGACTTCCGCAAGAGTTATTAACATTTTTCAAGAATGTTCTACAACTTTACAAACATTTGAATTTGCTAAAGCATTATTTGAAAGTAAACAAGCGAGAAGAATAATGATTCTTTCATTAAATATATTGGATGATGAAATTGATGAAAGGTTTATTGAAACATCAATTTTAGGTGATGGGGCTGGATTAATGGTCCTTGATTGTAAAGATTTGAAGTATGAAATTATAGATTGTATTTCAAAATCATACGGATTATATAGTCATGGAATATCAGAAAATAGAAAATACAGTCCTGTGGAAACGATAAAAAGATCAGCTGAACAATTGAAAGATTTTATCAATGATAACGAAGAATTAAAAGATAAAATACAGCTTATAGTACCACAAAATTTATCATATTCTAATGCTCATCTTCTGTCAAAATTTGCAGCATTGGATATAAATAAATTCTATTTGGAGAATTTAGAATGTGGAGGTCACTTAGCTGATGTAGATACTGTAAGAAATTTAAATGATATATTAACTAAGGAATATTGCAAAGACATGTATTTAATTACTTATTCAATAGGCAATATGAGACCAGGGATGGATTTCGTATTTAATGTGGCTTTATTAAGAGTAATATGATTTGTTTCATAATGAGGTATAAAATATGGATTGTAATGAGATAAGAGTTGTTTTAAAGGAAATATGGGACAATGTCTTAGAAAAAGAAAGCAACATAGAAGTGGATTTTTATGACAATGGAGGAGATTCTTTTAAGATTACTCTTATGATTGCCGAAATTCAAAATAGACTCAATGCATATGTTGAACTTGCTGATGTTTTCTTTGATTCAAATTTCGAAAGTATTGTTGAGTATATAAATAATGGTATTATAACAGAAACTCGTAATAACCTAGAAAAAGAAATAGAGAACGGGAGAAATAGGTATAAAAGTTCTATCAATCAGAAAAATATGTTTATTTTAGATAAACAATATAAGAATATTGGCAAGACGTATAATATGCCAGTTATCTGTGAAATAAAAGGCGTTATAGATATTAAGAAATTGGAAAACGCATGTGGACATGTGTTTGAAAATAATAATATTTTGAGGACAAATTTTAGTATTAAAGGTGAAGAGATTTATCAAAATGTACATGATAAAGTAGCATTACCTTTTGAAGTTAAGCAAATAGCTATTGAAGATTTTACAAAAAATATAAAAGATAATCTAAAACAATATGACTTGGAAAAAGATATTCTAATTAGATTTATCTTAATAGATGATGTATGGAAATGCAAAAAATATTTATTTATTGACCAACATCATATCATCTCAGATGGTGTTTCAGTAAATATATTATTAAAGAAAATTGCAGAAGCATATAGAAATGAAAGTATTAAATGTACACAATATGATAGTTTTGTTAATCAGCAAATTGAATGGTATGAATCTGAAGAAGCAAATGTATGTAAAAAGTATTGGAGAAATCAATTCGAAAATTGGCATAGTGAATTTGACTTTCCTAAAGATGGATTAAGAAAAGGAAGAAAAACATTTAGTGGGGTCAGGAAAGAATATCACATTGATGAGCAGATAATTTGTGAACTAAATACAATGGCTAAAAAATATCATACAACGTTGAATACAATAATGTTTACAGCATTTAGTATTTTAGTCTATAAGTATTCTTTAGAAGAGGAATTTTGTATAGCCACTACATCATCTGGTAGAGAATACAGAGATATCAATGATATGTTAGGAATTTTCATAAACTCAATTCCAATTAAATTTAAGATATGTGATGAATATAATTATGAATATCTTATAGAAGAAACTAAGCAAAGATTAAAAGAAGCATATAAATATCAAAAATATTCTTATTCAAATGTAATCGAAGACTTAGGATTGTCAGGAAATATTGGTAGAACACCATTGTTTGATATAGGTTTCTTATTTCAAAACATGGAAAATGCTCAAGTAAGGATTGATGATAATTGTTATTTTGATGAATATGAATATGTTGGACAAGGTTCAAGATTTGAGTGGATGTTAGAAGTAAATATTTCAAGCAAAAGAACTAGATTAGTAATGGAGTATAACACAGATTTATACAAGCAAGAAAGAATGGATCACATAATTGATTCTTATAAAACATTACTTAAACAAATAATAGCTTCACCAGATAAAAAAGTAGAAGAGTTAAATATTTTAACCTCTAGGGATAAAGAAATAATATATGAAAATATTATTTCTAGTGAAATGGAAATAAATAAGACTATTATCGAACAGTTTTATGAAAATTTGAAAAACAATAAGAATTCAATAGCTGTACATACTTCAAAAGGCTCTTTTACTTATGAAGAGATAAACATAAAATCAAATTATGTAGCTGAATATTTAATTAAAAATTATTCTTCAGAAGACGTAATTGGGATTTTACTCAATAGAACTGAAGAGATAATTATAGCTTATCTTGGGGTGCTTAAAGCTGGATGTGCATTTTTACCTATAGACTTAAATCAACCAATAGAAAAGATAAATTATATGCTAAGTAATAGCAATGCCCAAATTATATTATCTCAACAACAAATTGATCTTGAGTTAAGTTGTAAGAAGATTGATATAGAAGAATTGTATTGTAGAAAAAATGTTCACATAGATATAGAAAATCTTTATAGAAGAGTACCTGAGGAAAATTTAGCTTATATATTGTATACATCAGGCTCAACAGGGGCGTCTAAGGGCGTTATGATAGAATATTCAGCACTAAACAATTTCATTTTAGGAATGAAAGATATAATGTGTGACATAAATACTGTTCTTGCAATAACTTCTGTAGGCTTTGATATTTCATTACTAGAACTAATTGTATCAATTATATATGGAAGAACTGTAGTAATAGTAGATGAAAAGGAACGACTAAATGATAAGGAACTATACAATATTATAAGTAAATACAATGTTGACTTTATACAAATAACACCTTCAAGACTAAATCTTTTAATTAGTCATGAATACAATGTGTTTGAGAATATTAAGAAAATATTAATCGGCGGAGAAATGCTGATAAAGGAAGATATTGAGAAGTTAGGAAAATTGACACATGCCAAAATATATAATATGTATGGTCCAACGGAAACTACAATTTGGTCAACATATAAGGAAATAGGATTAGATTCTGAAATTACTGCAGGAAAGCCTATAGTAAATACAAGTATTTTTGTTTTGGATAAAAGAGGGAGAATGTTACCACATGGCGTTGCTGGTCAATTATATATTGGTGGAAAAGGATTAGCAAGAGGATATGTTAATAATAAGACTGAAACAGACAATAAATTTGTTTTAATAAATAGTAATTCCTTGATAAATGATGTTTTAGGAAATACGCAAATTTTATATGCTACAGGTGATTTAGCAAAGTTCAATGAATTTGGAGAACTTATAATTTTAGGGCGCATGGATAACCAAGTTAAATTGAATGGACATAGAATTGAATTGGATGATATTAGAAAATGTATAATGAGCTATAACGAAATAGAAAATGCTGTTGTTCTATGTTGTAATGACAGCGATGGATCAAAATATTTAGTTTGTTATTACATTTCTCCAAAAGAAATATCACCCAAAGTTTGGCATGGATTCTTAACGAAAAGTTTGCCAAGATCAATAATTCCAACTCATTATATTAGAGTTAATGAATTTCCAACTAATAATAGTGGGAAAATTGATTATAAGAAACTAAAAGAAATAAAGTATACAGAGAATCAAGTAGAGATTGAAGAGTTCTCTGAATTGCAACAAAAGATTAAACAAATTTGGAGTAAACTTTTAGGAATAGACGAAATAGGATTAAATGATAATTTTTATGAAATTGGTGGAAACTCACTTAAAGCAATTAGATTGCTTGCTGAATTTGAGAGAGAAAATATTATAAGTGATAATATCGATGTGTTTACATATAACACAATATATAAAATATCAATATTTTTAGAGGGAGAGATAATATTATGAAAAAAGTACAAATTGTTGAAAAAAGTTGTCACAGAGAAGGACTTAAGGTTGAAAAAATGCGTAATTTCTTTAGAGAGAATGGTTACGAATTAGTTAATGATGGAACAGGATTAGATCCTACAAATAAATATGCGTTTCCTTTAGAGGATTTAGTTATTTCTCCAGAAGCAGATTTATTTGTATTAACAACATGCGGATTTTCAAAGTCTATTGAAGATGGAGATTTTGATGCATTAAAAATGATAATGAAATATAAAAAACCATCAGCTAAAGTTATTGTAGGTGGTTGTATTGTAAAAATTGCTAAAGAAAGACTTGATGAAGAGTTTGATGGAGAGCGTTTTGATGCAAAATCATATAATTTATTAGATGAATTTGTTGAACACAAAGTTTCTTTTGATGAAATAAAAGATGGAAATGTAATGAACTTTACAGATAATTACTTTATTAAGATTCAAGATGGATGTAACCATAGATGTTCTTACTGTGCAATCTGGAAGGCTGCTGGAAAAAGTACAAGCAAGCCAATAGCAGAGGTAATAGAAGAATTTAATTATGGATTAAGACAAGGCTTTAAACATATTTATTTCTTAGGTGAATGTATGGGGGCATACGGCTTAGATTTTGGTTCTAATTTTGCTGAATTACTTGAAGAAATTGATAAGATTGAAGGGGATTATGATTTATTAATAGAAGATATTTCACCAATCTATTTCTTGAGAAATTATGAGGCAATTAAAAAACTATGTATTAAAGGTGTTATACGTTCTTTACATGTTCCAATACAAAGTGGTTGTGATAGAATTCTTAAATTAATGATGAGAACAGGAGACATGGCTCTTGTAAAAGAAAAAATGCAAGAACTTAAGAATGCGGCACCAAATACTACATTATCCTCAGCTGTAATAGTTGGTTTCCCAACAGAAACTGTAGAAGAGTTCCAAGAAACACTTGAATATTGTAAAGATAGTTGTTTTGATACAGTTGCATGTCATGTTTTCTCTGCAAGAGATGGAGCACCAGCAGCTGAAATGGATGGACAAGTTGATGAAGAAGAAAAATACAGAAGATATACTGAATTTAAAGAAAAATTCGTTGGAATAACAAGGGTTGATCCTAATCAAAGAAAATATGTTGGTGAGTAGAATTATGAAAGAGTGCTATTTAAAGTTTATTAATAATGAAAAGATAGTATTAACCGATGATGAAAAGAAATCGATGGTTAATAAATTCATTACAATTGATGAAAATATTGAATGTGTGCATAAAGAGGAAGAACTATTAACATTTATAGAATGTTTGCTAACCAATAAGCCAGAAGGTGTAATTGTCGAGGCAGGTTGCTATAAAGGTGGTGGAAGTGCCAAAATAAGTCTTTTATCTGAAGCTATAAATAAGAAAATGTATGTATTTGATTCATTTGAAGGTTTACCAGAACATAATGAAAATCATGAAAAAAATATATATGGAAAAGATGTTACTTTTGTTAAGGGTGAGTATAGTAGTGCATATGATCAAACTGTAAGCAATGTAAAAAAGTATGGTTCAGAAAAGATATGTACATTTGTAAAAGGATGGTTTAAGGATACATTTGGAGATTTCCATGAACCATTAGCAGGAGCCTATATTGATGTTGATTTAGTTGAGTCAGTAAGGGAATGTGTTACTAAATTTTATCCTCTACTATCAAAGGGCGGGGTGCTTTGTTGCCATGATGGGCATCTTCCTTTAGTAATAGAATTGTTAGATAGCAATGATTTTTGGGAAAATCAAGTTGGTTGCTCAAAACCATTTATAGAAGGTTTAGGTACAGAAAAGTTGATAAAAATTATAAAAGAATAATTTAATAAGTCATAGTAGTATTTTTACTAAGTAACTGAACTATAGTCTATCTGAATATAATTTAAAATTTATTTGCATATTGTATTCAGCATTTATTTAAGTGTTGAATACAATTATTTTTTTTAAAAGGAGTATAGGTTTGAAATGAAAATATTATTAGTTTGTGGCCAGGCTTCTGCAATACAGGGATGGGGAAATATGGAGACCACAGAAAAAATGAAATGTGCCCTTGAATCATATGGACATTGGGTAGTTGTATTATATGTTGAGTCTAATGAGGAATTAATTAGGCATATTAAATATAATGAGTATGATCTAGTTTGGAGTTCAATTTATTATTTCACAGATAATATAAAGTGTATTAATAATATTAATGAAAAGACATGTGTTATGGATATATTACGAGAGATGGGCGTTGCATATGTTGGTGCTAACGCAGAAGTAATGAAGAATATGATTAATAAAAAGAAAACAATAGAATTGCTAGAGAAGTATGGTTTAAGTACACATCAGCAATATGTTCTTGAGAAAGGCTCTGCAATACCTAAGTTAGATTTTACGAAAAAGTGGTTTGTAAAGCCTTGTTTTGAATCAGAAAGTAATGGTGTAAGTGAGAAGAGTATAGTTCATAATGAGGAAGAACTTAATGAAAGAGTACAGTATATTTTAGAGAACTATAATCAACATGCTTTAGTTGAAGAATATTTGTCAGGAGACGAATATACGACTGCGATAATTGGTAACAAAGAAAAGGTTACGGTATTGCCTATAAAAAATGTTGTTAGTAGTAAGGCATATGAGCGTTATCCTGTTATAACTCAAAATTTAAAGACTGATAAAATGTTAAGTTTTGAAATACCATATGATGAAATGGAAGAACTTAACAAGTTGGCTATTGAAGCAGCAAAAGCATTAGGTGTTTGTGATACTGTAAGGATAGATATTAGAAAAAATGAGTCTGGTGAGTTTAGAGTAATAGAATTGAATGGAATACCAGGATTAAATCCTATTAAGAGTAGGATATTTGAAATATATAATCTATACAATCCACAGAATTCTAAAGAGCAAAACTATGCTGAACTTGTAAATAAAATAGTAATTGCCGCAAAGGAAAGATATAACGAGTTCGTAGAAGGCAAGAGTTATGAAGAAGGGAAAGATAGTGTTGAACTTCAAGTCACATAAGTATGATAAATATATAGATTTTACAAACAAGAATATTTTAGGATATAGCATAGATGAACTTGAACAAAAGTATGGAATGCCATTACACATATTGTTTGGTAAAAAGATTGAAGAAAATATTATGGAATTTAGGAATGCCTTGAATAATAATTATACTAATTCAAAAATATGTTTTGCAGTTAAAAGTTCTTGTTCTATAGGTGTTTTGAGGATAATAAATAAACTGGGCTGTGGAGTAGATGTAAGCTCATATAATGAGTTTAAATTTGCAGAAATTGCAGAGATACCATATGATAGAATGGTTTTTAATGGAAATTGTAAGACGGATGAAATTATAGAACTTGCAATAACTAAAGATATTCTTATTAATGTTGATAGTGTATATGAGTTTGAGAGAATACTAGAAATTTCAAAAAATATTAATAAAAAGGCTAAGGTATTAATACGATTATCAGGACTAAAAGTAGATAAAGCAACGGATGAATGTATTTATACATCTGGAGAATGGACTAAATTTGGAATCAACTATCTTGAAGCGAAAGAGTTATTAACTAATAACTCCGTATATCATCAGTATATAGATGTATATGGATTTCAAGTACATATTGGTTCTCAAATTGGTTATTATGAAGCTTATATCAATGCGATTGAAAAAATTGTGAAGCTATCAGAAGAGTTAGCTCATATTGGGAATTTTATGAGGATAATAAATATTGGTGGTGGATTCCCAATTAATTATGTTGATAAGGTGGAGTGGGAGCAGTTTCAAAAGTCTATGGCATATAAGGGAGAGGAAAATTCCAATTGTTTTATATGGAAAAACGAAAAGGCAGATTATAAGGTTAATGAATTATTTTATACTGACTATGAGAAAAGTAAGATGCTTGAAAAGGTTCTCAATACTTATATAAATTACAAAGATAGTAGCAAAAAGATAAAAGATGTACTTAAGGAAATCGGTGAGCCAGAATTAATTATAGAACCAGGCAGAAGTATAGTAGGAGATGCTGGAATTACAATTGCAAAAGTAAATGGCATAAAAAAAGTAAATGGCAATAATTTATTAGTCGTGGAAATGGGAAATGTGAATTATGCTGGGTCTGTAATACATAATTTATTTAACTGTTGGGATTTATTTAAAGATTATTCTAATGTAGATAGCAATGAGGAATTTAGTGCTTTTATTTGTGGTAACTTATGTTATAACGGCGATATGATTTCAAACTACAAAATAAAATTTGATAGAGAGCCAAAAAGAGGAGAATATGTAATTACATATGATGTAGGTGGAACCGAGTCACATTTTTTTGCTTCTAATGCAAATATGAATCCTATTCCTTCAAGATTGCTTATCAATGATAAAAATGATATTGAAATATTAAAAAGTAGACAGACTTTAGAAGATTTAATGAAATAGAAAATTGATTTGTTTAAATTATAATATTATGAAATAGAGGCGCATAAATGGAACTGAGCAATTTAGCATATAAAATTAAAGATAATTCAGAAAATTATATTGAATTTTACTCTAAAAAATCAAATATAAAAAAGAACTTTTCAGAGTTTTATAAAGATGTTTTATCAGTTATTAGTTTTTTAAGAAAAAGAGATATTAAGCAAGGTCAATCTGTAGGTGTATATGGTAAAAATAGTTATGAATGGGTAGTTGTAGATGTAGCGTGTTTTATAGGTAACTATGTATTAGTTGCATTTCCAGACACCTTAAGTGGTGAGATTGTAAAAAACAATATTAATCAATTTGATGTTAAAATTTTATTTGCTGATAATGATCTTATGAATAATCTAGATATTCAAATAGACATAGAAAATTTAGAACAAGTTGCTTTTTATGATAAAGAAGATGAAATAACTGATATACCTATATTAAATGGAAAAAGAAACTTTACTATTGTTTTTTCATCAGGAACTACAGGAATTCCTAAAGCCATGGCATTAAGGCAAGAATCAATTGAGCAAACAATTATGTCTTCGGTTAAATTCTTTGAACTTGAAAAAGATGATAAAAACTTATGTTTCTTACCATTAAGTATTTTTACTTCTAGATTATATATATATAGTGCATTTTTGCTAGGGTTTAACGTTGCAATAACTACACCAGAACTAGTAATGAGTGCACTTAGAATGTTTAAACCTACAATTATGCAAGGAGTGCCATACTTTTTCGAAAACATGGCAAATTTATATAAGATAAAACTTGGTGAAACCATTTCGCGAAAACTTTATTATATAACTTATCAAATATATAAAAAGTTGGGTATAAACAGTATGTATGAAAAATGTAGAAAAAGGATATTTGGTGAATTTAAAAATATTTTTGGCGGAAAAATAAGGATTTTAGTAACTGGAACAGCACCTATATCAGAGAAAACATTAATTTTATATAAGGAAGCAGATATCGATTTATTTGAATCTTATGGTTTAAATGAAACAGGGGTTCTAACTGTAAACTACCCTAACAACTGTAAATTTGGTAGTGTTGGTAAGATTTTACCACAATACGAAATTACATTTGATAGTCAACAGCAGGTGCTTGTAAAATCAGAGTATTTTTGGAGTAGTGGATATTTAAATAGTGAAAATGGATCTAATATTAATAAAGATGGATTTTTAGAAACTGGCGATATAGGATACATTGATGAGGACGGATTTTTATTTATTAGGGGAAGATGCGTTGATGTAATTACATTAAAAAATGGTATTAAGTTAAATCCTGCTGATATAGAAAAAATGATAAACAAAAATGAATATATAAAACAAAGTATTGTATATTCGGATGATTTAAAAAAAGTAAAAGCTATAGTAGTAAAAAGGAATAAAGAGGTATCAAATAAAGAGATAGCTGCTGCTATAGAAGCAGTTAATAAACAACTTGAATTAAGCAAAAGAATTTCAGAATATTCTTGTACAGATGAAGATTTTTCAGTAAAGAATAACATGCTCACACCAAACTTAAAACTTAATCGTAAATATGTAGTAGAGAAATTTAAAAAATAGAAGATGTTAATGGGGGTGTATATATGCTTAAGATTAATGATTCATTAAACACGATATGGGACTCTTTTAAAAAATATGAAAAGGAAAAAGCAGATACTATCTGTTTAGAGTTTGATAATAACGAGATTTCATATAAAGAATTAGGAGAGACAATACGTATAATCGCAAATTCTTTAAAAAAATTTGATATATACAATAAAAAAGTTATACTAATGTTCCCCATGGGATTAGAGTACATATATAGTTTTTTCTCTGTCATGTGTGCAGGCGGAATACCAGTGCCTAGTTTTCCATCAAATGAATCTCCAAATTTTAAAGACAGGTTGATACATATTGCTAATAACGCAGAAGCAGAATTTATATTTACATTTTCTCAAGAAAAGATGGAAATAGATAAATTGAATGATGAAAGAATAAGTGGTATGAATACTACTTGGATTTTTATTGATAAGCTAGTATATACAAAAGAAAAATTTGAAGAAGAAAGAATTCCTGATTATGCTTTTATGCAATATTCCTCAGGAACAACAAGTATTCCAAAAGGAGTTGCTATAACACATAAGGCAGTGTTAGAGCACCTAGATTATCTTGATGAAGTAATTTCAAGTTCTAATGATAATAAAGAGGTTGTCTGTGTAAATTGGATGCCATTATACCATGATATGGGACTAATATCAGGAATGCTTTTATATATTACCAAAGGGCATAGAGTACACTTGATACCAACTAAAGCTGTTATGGAGAATCCGTACATATGGTTAGAGAAGATTGCAGAGACGCATGCTAATATTACACTTGCCCCTAATTTTGCTTTTGAAATGTGTGTAAGTAAAATACAAGAACATCAAAAGGAGAATCTAGATTTATCATCTTTGAAGTTGCTTATTAATGGTGCAGAACAAATATCAGTTAAAACAATAGATAGATTCTTTAAATATTATGAACAATGCGGAATTAGAAGAAGTATAATGTGTCCATGCTATGGGATGTCAGAAGCAATAATATTAGTTACAAGAAGTGATGTTAATCGTGAACCAATTATAAAGTATTTCAATCAAAGTAAGCTGAATATAGGAATAGTAGAAGCCTGTGATAAAGATGCTGATAATGCTGTAGCTTTAGTATCATGTGGAAGAAAAATTCCGTCAACAGATGTAATATGTGTTGACAATGAAAAATCGGAGATTATCACTGATAATCGAATAGGCGAAATATGGATAACTGGTTCTAATGTAGCAACTGAGTATTATAATAATGTTGAGTTAACAGAAGAATCTTTTGGAGCAAAAATTAAAAAGTGTAACGATAAAACATACTATAAGACCGGCGATCTGGGATTTTGGTATCAAGAATGCTTATTTATTTGTGGCAGAATTAAGGAAATGATTATATGTAATGGTAAAAACATAAATCCAACAGATATTGAAAGTTACATTATTTCAAATTACAAAACAATTGGAATTAATAAAGCAGTTACATTTTCTATAGTATCATGTGGAGAAGAAAAAATAGTTTGTATAATTGAAAAAGTTGAGATAGATAAGGATATTACAGATAAGGATATTATCAGAATAAAAGAAACTGTATCTATCAAATTTAATATTTTAATTGATGATATTGTTGTCGTTAATAATGGAGCAATTGAAATTACTGAAAATGGAAAAATAAAGCGAAACTTATGCAAGGAAAAATATATTAAAGGAGAGTACTGATATGTCTAATAAAATTATTGATATACATGCTCACTTAGCCAACATCAAAATATATCCTGATTATTGGATAAATGGAGTTATGAATAATATATATAAAGCTCTTAATGGCAAAGAAGATGCAGATAAAATAGTTAAAGCATTGATAAAAACTACATTAAATGATTTTGATTGTAAGAAATTAATAAAGAGTATGGATAACTCTGGAATTGATAAGACTGTAATAGTTATGGCTGATTTTGGATATGGAGTTAAAGACATGGAGTTCTCATTAAGAGATATATATGATGAGCATAGAAAGAGTATTGCTGAATATAAGGACAGGCTTATTGTATTTGCAGGATGTGATCCAAGAAGAGGAAAAGAAGGCTATGAGCTGTTTGAAAATGGGATTAATGAATATGATTTTAAAGGCTTAAAACTATATCCTCCATGTGGATTTGAATTAGACGATAAAGAGCTATTTCCCTTATATGAAATATGTAACAAGTATGAATTGCCTATTCTTGTTCACACTGGTAAGTCATTAGAATCTATGAAAAGTAATTTTAAATTTCCTCAATCATTAAAAAATGTAGCAAAACAATATAAAGATTGCAAGTTTATATTAGGACATGGTGCGATTCAGGAATATGATGTGTGTTATGAGCTTCCATTAATGTTTGACAATATTTTCTTGGAATTGTCAGGTTTTCAAAATTACATAAGTGATAAAGAAACTGAAAAAAAGATTAGGTTTATGTGTGAGAATTATTCTGACAAGATACTCTTTGGAACAGATTGGCCTATGTTTGCATCACAAAAAAAAGCCGTAGAAATGATATATAGTATGAACTATATTACTGAAGATGAAAGAGAGAAAATACTATATAAAAATGCAAGACATTTATTAGGATAATATATTGGAGGCATTTATGAAATATGATTTTGAACCATTTAACGATTTTTATTTTATTAATTGTTATTACAACGCAATGTTTTCATTGCTCAATAAATTTAAGAGAGATATCTCAGAAGTACTTCTAGATTTTAAAAGTACTTATATTATTGAAAATAATTTTATAAATATTGTAGTTAAAGAACAGGATGAACCCTATAAATATTGGGCACAAAAGGGTATAACTGTTGAACAAGGAATATACTCAGACAATATAATTTCCGATATTATAGAGGTGTTAAAAGATCAAGACCCAGTAATATTATGGATAGATGGATACTATCAACCATTGATAGTTGATTTATACCATAAACAACATTGGCTTCATGCTTTACTAATTGTAGGTTATGAAGATAATAATTTCCATGTTGTTGAACATTCACATAAGGATAGTCTTAATTATCAAGTGAATTGTGTTAGTAAGGAAGATTTAATGGAGATGATTAAGGGATATGTTACCTATTTTAAAGAAATAAAAAAATATCCTGTATATAGCGTGTACAAAAAATCAGACTTTAATTCTTCATTAACAGATAGTGATAAGAAATATAAGTTATACTCAATTGCAAAAGAAAATTTTGATAGTTATAATCGCTGCATAAAAGAAATATCAAAAAGTGAAATATATCAGAAACCTTTAGAAGAAGAAACGGTTATGAGTATTATAACAAACATGGGCAATTTTATAAATGTTAAAAAAAGTTTTTCTTATATGTGCAAGATGATAGAAAAAGACAACATTATTCTTAATAAAAACATTGATGAATATATAGAATTTATTGAAAAAACTAGAACAAGAATTTTAAAGGATTACTATTTAGGAAAAGAGATAAATTTATATCAAAACACTAAATGTGACTATTATGAAGTAATTAAAAATTATGAAGAACAAATATTACTAAGTTTGAAAAATCAAGAATTGTTTAAGGAGCTTAAAAATGAAATATAATACGTTACAGAATTTGAAGTGGATATTGAAAGAATCCTGGAAAGAAGATAAGCTGCTTTTCTTGTACATATTAATATTTTCTATATGCAATTCCATTCAGACATTGTTATTAATTGTTTTACCTAAAATAGTTTTAGATGATATACAAAATCATAAAACACAGAATCAGGTGCTTTCAGACATTTTAGTTTTATTATCAATATATTTGATCTGCTTTGTGCTTGTACGTGTCTCAGATAATATGAGTTGGCCAAGGTATATAATTGTAAGAATGAAAATTAAAAAAAGAGCAGCTGATAAATTCATGTCAATGAAACAGGCAGACATTGAGAATCCTAAAGTTCTTGATTTGTGTGAAAGAGCAAATCAAGCATCAAGCTATAATGAAAATGGATTTGAAGGTATGTTTAGACGAAGTGTTAAAATAACGTCAAAAATAGGTGCTTTTGTAGGCTGTATATCTATAATTGGAATTATTAATATATGGTTAATAATTATGGTTATAGCCGGTGTAGGTATATATTTTGTATTTAACACACGAGCTAGGCAGTTTGAAAAAAAAGTAAGTGATGAATTATTAATACATGAAAGAAAAAGAGATTATATTTTTAATACAATGTATAATTTTAAAAATGGAAAAGATGTTAGACTATATGACATGTCGCAATGGTTAGTAAATGCGTTTAGGAAAGTTTCGGCATATAGAAGAGAAAAATTGAAGGATGTTGAAAGCAAGAAAAAAGATGCAAATATAATAGGAAATATAATGAATATTCTTGTAGAATTGAGCCTGTATATCTTCTTAATAAATACAGTAGTAAATAAAGGAATGTCAATTGGTGATTTTACAATGAGTGTTTCTGCTGTAAGAACATTATTTAGTACTTTAAATATGTCACTTGATGATATAGCACATATTAGGCAGCAAAGTTTGATAGTAAATGATTTAATAGGTTTTATTAATTTAGAAGATGATGATTATGTAAGTAAAAATAAGGGTATTTTAGATTTAACCCAAACATATAAAATAGAGTTTAAGAATGTATCTTTTTCATATCCAGGAAGTGAAAAATATGCACTAAGAAATATTTCCTTAGTAATAGAAAAAGGAGAAAAATTAGGGGTAGTTGGATTGAATGGGTCAGGTAAGACTACTATGATAAAACTTTTAACAAAATTATATGAACCACAAAGTGGGAAAATATTAATCAATGATATAGATATTACGGATATCCCGAGAGAAGATTATTATAAGATGTTCTCAGTTGTATTCCAGGAAATATATATGTTTGCCTTTTCAATACTGCAAAATACATCTATGAGGAAAGAAAGTGCTACTGATAAAGAACTTGCACTTGATTGTTTGCGAGAAGCGGGTTTATATGAAAAAATAAATAAGCTTGAAAAAGGAATTGATACTAAGTTACTTAAAATAATAGATGAAGAGGGTATTGAATTGTCAGGTGGAGAGAGTCAAAAACTTGCCATGGCAAGAGCATTATATCGTGATGCACCATATTTAATTTTAGATGAACCTACTTCTGCATTAGATGCTTTGGCTGAAAAAAAGATCTATTCTATATTCAATGAAATGATTGCTGATAAAACAGCTATATTTATTTCCCATAGATTATCAAGTACTAAGTTTTGTGACAAAATAGCTATGTTCGAATATGGTGATCTTATCGAATACGGAACGCATGATGAGTTGTTGAATAAAAAAGGAAAATACTATGATATGTTCGAAGTTCAAGCTAAATATTATAGAGACAAGGAAGTTACATATGGGGAATGTTAGAAAAATGATGAATACAATTAAATACTTTGTACATTCTATTATGAAAGAAACAAAAATTTTTTTTGGTATTGCTTTCATATATATAATTTTAAATTCAATTGAACCATTCGTTGCAATTTTTATTACTAGTAATGTAATCAGTGAGTTAGAGGGATATTGTAGAAGTTCTTATTTTATATCTCAAATTATATATTTGGTCATATCACTTGTGGTTATCATGTTAGGTAAAACGCTATTAAATTATAAGATGAATATTGAATTGGTTGCACTTGATGATTACTATAGAGAAAATATGGGAAAAAGAGCTATGGACATGGATTATGCCTTTACTGAAAATGTGAAAGTGTTAGAACAAGCAGAAAAAGCGACTACTGGTATGTCTTTCTATTCAGGAGGGGTAAAGGGTATTGTAACTGATTTGATTAATGTTACAAGTAAACTAATAACTTTTATTGGTACAGTATATATTATTTCTAGAATTGAAATATGGGTTGTTTTAGTATTGTTCCTATTAACAGTTTTAAGTTGGTTTACTCAATTTAAAATAAAAAAAATGGATATGAATTTTTGGAATTCCGCTGTAGGAATAAATCGTACATATAGTTATTTCTGTGATATGGCTAAAGACTTTAAATGTGGTAAAGATATTAGACTGCATAATGCTAAAGGATTAGTTTTTGATGAATTAGATAAATTCACCAATGAGTTTGATAGTTTTTCTTCAAAGCATTTTTCTAAATTATCGTTCTGGGGAGTATTTGAAATAGTATTCTTAGTAGTACAGTTAATAATTATATATGCATCTATTTCAATGAAAACTGTAAATGGAGAATTGTCTTTAGGCGAATTTTCATTATATATTGCAGCTACAACGTTATTCTCTACAAGTTTAAAGGAATTTATTGAACAGATATTAGAATTAAGAAAAAAGATAAGTTTTATTAGCGAATATGTTGAATTTATAAATATAAAAAATAATATGGATAAATCTAAGTCAAAGACTGCTGATATGAATGACTTTGAATTAGAATTCGAAAATGTTTCATTCCATTATCCTAATAGTAAAGATGAGATATTAAAAAATGTAAATTTCAAAATTAGAAAAGGGGACAAGCTTTCTATAGTTGGGGTTAATGGAGCAGGAAAAACTACATTCATTAAGTTGTTAATTAGGTTGTATGATCCAACAGAGGGAAGAATATTATTAAATGGAATAGACATTAGAGAATACGATTATAAAAAATATCTAGAATTATTTGCAGTTGTTTTTCAAGATTTTTCATTGGCTGCGTTTTCAGTGAAAGAAAATATTGTGATAAATAAAGAATATAATGAAGAGAGACTTAATGAAGTTATACTTCAAGCTGGTCTTGAAGGAACTATTAAAAAGCTAAAGTATGGAGTTGACACTTCTATCTATAAAATATTTGATGAAGAAGGAACAGAATTTTCGGGTGGAGAGAGTCAAAAACTTGCAATTGCTAGAGCAAATTACAAGGGTTCTCCTATATTAGTTTTGGATGAACCAACATCAGCTTTAGATCCATATTCAGAATCAGAAATATATTCTAGATTAAATGACCTAGCATTAGATAATACAACTGTTTATATTTCACATAGAATGTCTAGTTGTAAATTTTGTGAAAGAATTATTGTTTTTGATAATGGGCATATTGTCCAAGAAGGCTCTCATGATGAATTGGTTAAAAACAAGGATGGAATATATTTCAGTTTATATAATGCACAATTAACGTATTATAGTTAATTTTGTAGGTACAAATCTAGCAAGTGATCCTAAAAGGGGGAGAATCCATTTGTCTTGATCCTGTGTTTATCTGTGAAAAGACAGCTTATACAGTTAGTAATAAGGTAATTGATATTAAGAATCTACTTGCTAGTACTATAGGTTTCGAAAGTATTGGTTGTGTTCAGAATAGAGATAAGTATGGGAAAAGGTATTCAAGGTCTTTTTATAAATAGATGGAAAAGAAGCTAGGTTAAAGAATTTAGAAGTTTAGGCTAAAATTCTTTAATCTAGCTTTATAACTATATAAATAATAGAAAGTTTTAACATATTGTCACGTATATCCTTTTAGTTATAGTTTTAAGCTTAAGTTTAGCAAAAACACTGGTAATTTAGAGTAAAGTATACAAATGCTAAAATAATAGAAAGTAGGTATTTATTTGTAAGTAAAAATAATAAATGGTAGAATTTTAGTGTATTATAAACATAATAAATATTATGGAGGTATGGGGAAATTATGAAAGATTATCAACTAAAAGGAACGGAAAAAAATGATATGTTAAGTGGCAACATTGGAAATGACTTGTTAGATGGTGGATTGGGAAATGATTTACTATTAGGAGGAATGGGAAATGATACGTATGTTTTTAGTCGTGGTTATGGCAAAGATGTAATAATGGATTCAGATAAAACTATTGATAATATTGATACGATAGTATTAGGTGAAAATATCACAGGCAGTGATTTAGAATTTACGAGAGTTGGGGACAGTTTAAAAATATCAATTATAGGAACAGAAGATTCTATTACGGTTTCAAATTATTATTACGATTATAAGTACAGGATAGAAAAAATCATATTTTCTGACGGTACCATTTGGGATAAGAAGATTGTAGAGAAATATAGCGGTATTAGTAGAGAAAATGTTATTTATAATTTAGGCTTTGGAGTAATCGTTATAGAAGATGATAATAGGGCTCCAGAAATTATAGATACAATTAAATTTGGACAAGATATAACACCAGGAAATATAGTTTTTACAAAGACAGGTATAGATTTAGAGATAAGCATAGTAGGAACTAGTGATAAGATAATAATTAAAAATTATTATAAAGTTGAACACTATAAAATACAGGAAATTGATTTTTTTGATGGTACTGCTTGGAATAATGAATTTATTACTTCTTATTATACATATGTTACTGGCAGCGGAGTTATTGAAGGAACTATAGGAAAGAACAGTATTGTTGGAAGTATAGGTGAAGATAAGATTTATGGATATTTTGGAGCTGATGTTATAGATGGCAAAGGTGGAAATGATTATTTAAATGGTGGAATTGATGGAGATACATATATTTTTAATATTGGCTATGGAACTATAGTGATAGATGATTATGATGAAACAGTAGGAGCTATAGATACGATAAAATTTGGAGAAGGGATAACTATTGATAGGATAGGTTTTATAAGGAATCTAGATGACTTAGAGATTAGCATTAAAAATATAAGTGATAAATTAATAATAAAAAATTTCTACAAGAGTACAAGCTATGAAATAGAGAAATTCATCCTAAATGATGGAAGTGTCTTTGATAAAAATGTTATAGACAGTTTAATGATATATGGAACTCCAAGCAATGACAATATAAGTGGAACAAATCTTAATGAAGTTATAGTAGCGATAGAGGGAAATGATACGATTTATGCTAGCGGAGGAGATGACACAATATATTGCGGAGCAGGTCACGATGGGGTATATGATGGAGTATATGGTGGGTTAGGAAATGATACTATATATGGAGAAGGAGATAATGATAGATTATCAGGGCAAGAAGGAGCAGATATTTTAGATGGAGGAATAGGTAGCGATACCTTATTCGGCGGAGTCGGCGATGACAAATTAATTGGCGGATCAGGGAATGATGGATTATATGGAGAAGGTGGAAGTGATACATATATCTTTGGATCAGGATTCGGAGCCGATGGTATAAGTGAATTAGATACAGTAAATACAGATATAGATACAATAGAATTTGTAGATGGAATCACGAAGGATAACATTGATCTGAAAAGAGAAATGTATGACTTAATTATAAGTGTAAAAGGAACTAACGATAGTATTAGAATTTCAAACCAATTCTACGGGAACAGTAAAATAGAAGTATTTAAGTTCTCAGATGGAACAGTTTTAGATAATGAAATATTAAAAACTCTTACGATATATGGAACTGCAAGCAATGACAATATAAGTGGAACAAATCTTAATGAAGTTATAGTAGCGATAGAGGGAAATGATACGATTTATGCTAGCGGAGGAGATGACACAATATATTGCGGAGCAGGTCACGATGGGGTATATGATGGAGTATATGGTGGGTTAGGAAATGATACTATATATGGAGAAGGAGATAATGATAGATTATCAGGGCAAGAAGGAGCAGATATTTTAGATGGAGGAATAGGTAGCGATACCTTATTCGGCGGAGTCGGCGATGACAAATTAATTGGCGGATCAGGGAATGATGGATTATATGGAGAAGGTGGTAATGATACATATATCTTCAATAAAGGTGATGGAGCAGATATAGTATATAACGTATCTAGTCTAGACAATGATGATGATAGACTGTTATTTAATGATGTTAATTTTGCAGAAGCTACTATAACAAAATCTAATGCAGATTTAATCATAAAACTTAATGGAACCACTGATTCTGTAACTGTTTCAGGATTCTTTAACTACGGGAAATACTCTTTAGAAGAAATACAGTTTAAAAATGGAGAAACCTTAAAAACAGAAGATGTTACTAAGGTGTTAGAAGGTACATATGTTTCTCCTGTAATATCAGTGTATGATATTAATTTAGAAAAAGCCATTGAAGTTATAGGGACTTCCTCACCTGCAGCTATGGCTAATATTACTAGTATAACATCTTCTACAAATGAAGCCTCAGATTTATTATTGAATTTGAATAGCTAATAGTTATACTTATTATTGAACTAGTAAGACTCTGAAGTTTTAAATTTCAGAGTCTTAAATTTAACTTATATATAGTTAGAAGATTATGTTTAAATTCTTGAACATAGATTTATATTTGGAGTTTAAACTCATTAATTGATTCGGTAGATATTCATAATCTAGTTTTGCCATCTAAGATAACACTAGGTGGGACAGCTATATTAGGGTTGAAAACCAATAGGATATTAGATATAATACCATATGGGATATTAGATAAGTACTTAGCGAAATTTTAGTAATTATTTAAGATTAATATGATATAATATAACATAATAGGACATAACATAATATGATAAAAATACATATAAAGGAAGATGGAAAATATGATTCAGTCAAGGACACATACGTGTAACGAACTTAAAATGTCAAATGTTGGTGAGTGCGTTATAATTGTCGGGTGGTATGAGAACATAAGAAGAGTAAGTAAAAATCTAGGATTTCTTCAATTAAGGGACTACTATGGTGTAACTCAAGTGGTTATTGAGACTGAAGAAATGATGGATATTGTTGATAGTGTTAACAATGAGTCTACCCTTTCAATAGAAGGAGTTGTTCGTGAAAGAACAAGCAAAAATGCTACATTAGCGACTGGTGATATAGAAATCGTACCAGAAAAGATAACTATATTAGGTAAATGCCAATATAATGCTTTACCTTTTGAAATTAATCAATCTAAAGAAGCAGATGAAAATACAAGACTTAAATATCGATACCTTGATTTAAGAAATCCTAATGTTAAGGAAAAGATTATTTTAAGAAGTAAAATAGTTGCGGATCTTAGAAATAGAATGAACGAACTTGGTTTTTTAGAAATCAATACACCTATTCTTACATGTTCATCTCCAGAAGGAGCAAGAGATTATTTAGTTCCTTCTAGAAACTTCCCAGGTAAATTTTATGCATTACCACAGGCGCCACAACAATTTAAGCAAATATTAATGGCATCTGGATTTGATAGATACTTCCAAATTGCACCATGCTTCAGAGATGAAGATGCAAGAGCAGATCGTTCACCAGGTGAATTCTATCAATTAGATATGGAAATGGCATTCGCATCACAGGAAGATGTATTCAGTATCGTTGAAGAAGTATTACCACCAGTGTTTGAAAAGTATGGTGTTTATAAGACTGCGTCAAAAGCACCATTTAAGCACATTCAGTATACAACTGCAATGGAAGTGTATGGATCAGATAAACCAGACCTTCGTATTGATTTATTAATTCAAGATGCAACTGAAGTGATGGCAGATTGTGGATTCGGACCTTTTGAAAATCAAGTTGTTAAGGCTATTGTTGTTGATAAATTTAATGCAACAAGAAAAGTTATAGATAAAATTTGTGCTGATGTAGAAGTTCAAACAGGAAACAAAGCTTTCTGGTTTAAGCTAGATGAGAATAATGAATTAGTTGGCGGTATTTCTAAATTCTTAGTTGATAAAAAAGAACAAGTTATTGAAGCACTTGGACTAAAACCAGGAGATTTCGTTGGATTAACAGCAGGTAAGAAGCTTGTAGCTCAGAAGACTGCCGGAGTTCTTCGTAAGTTATTAGGTTATGCTTCTGAAACTCATATGAAACAAGATTGCTATGAATTCTGTTGGATTGTTGATTTCCCAATGTATGAAATCGGTGAAGAATCTGGTAAACTTGAGTTTTGCCACAATCCTTTCTCAATGCCACAAGGTGGTATGGATGCTTTAATGAATGAAGATCCTGAGAAAATTTTAGCATACCAATATGACCTAGTATGTAATGGTGTTGAACTTTCTTCAGGTGCAGTAAGAAACCATGACCCTGAAATTATGATTAAGGCCTTTGAACTTGTTGGGTTAGGAGAAGAGGATGTGAAAGCTAAATTCCCTGCTATGTACAATGCATTCTGCTATGGAGCACCACCACATGCTGGAATAGCACCAGGTGTTGATCGTATGATTATGTTAATCACAGGTGAAGAAAGTATAAGAGAAATAATTCCATTCCCAATGAATAAAAATGCTATGGATGTTATGATGGGTGCACCATCTGAAGTTGAACAAAAACAACTTGAAGATGTTCATATAAAGATAGATATTACTGAAGAAGATAAATAAGATATAGTATTTTTGAGCAGAGCAGTACTTATTTGGGGTATGTACTCTGCTCAAAAATTTTAATAATAAGCAATGCAGAAAAAACTTATTGACATATTAACTCGATAATGATACCATACACATAAAGTTTCGTAGAGGTTGCGTTACTCAAGAGTAGACTATAGGATATGTAAGGATAGCTGACTATAGTGGAAAGGGAATAACGCCGAAAGAATTTTATATCCTTAACTATAAGATTCTTGGGGATACGGTTAAGAGCCGTATGACTGTCATCAATATATTTGATGGGGCGCTACATGTACATAATATTTTTTGGTGTATATTTAGGTCGTCCTATTTGGGCGGCTTTTTGCGTTTCGAACAATAAAATAAAAGGGGGACAAAATAATGTCTATTTTCAAAGGAGCAGCTGTTGCAATTGTAACACCATTTACTGAAGATAATCGTGTTAATTTTGATAAACTTGGTGAACTAATTGAATATCAGATAGCAAATGAGACTGATTGTATTGTCATTTGTGGAACTACTGGTGAAGCATCTACACTAACTCATGAGGAACATTTGGAGACAATACAGTATACTGTGAAAAAGGTAAATGGAAGAATTCCAGTAATAGCTGGAACAGGTTCAAATTCTACGGACACTGCAATCTATTTATCACAAGAAGCTGAAAAGATGGGGGTTGATGGGCTTCTTTTAGTTACACCATATTATAACAAAGCAACACAAAGAGGATTATTTGAGCATTTTAAAGCTATTGCAGAATCTGTAAGTATACCAGTTGTTCTTTATAACGTACCAGGTAGAACAGGTTGCAATATACTTCCTGAAACTGTAGTGGATTTAGCGAAGAATGTTAAAAATATCGTAGGTATAAAGGAAGCTAGCGGTGATATTTCTCAAGTAGCAAAGCTTGCTCATCTTGCCAATGGAGAAATTGATATTTATTCAGGTAATGACGAGCAGATAGTTCCATTGTTATCATTAGGAGCTGTTGGTGTTATTTCTGTTTTATCCAATGTTGCACCAAAGCAAACTCATGATATTGTTGCAAAATATCTAGAGGGTGATGTTAAAGCTAGTACTAAAATGCAATTAGAGGCAATTCCACTGGTAGAAGCATTGTTCTGCGAGGTAAATCCTATCCCTGTAAAGACAGCGTTGAACCTTATGGGATATCAGGTAGGTGAACTTAGAAGACCTTTAACGAAGATGGAAGAAGGTAATCAGAATAAGTTGAAACAAGCAATGGAGCAATATGGTATTAAAATGTAAAAGTAAATGTTGGAATAATGCTTATTTATATAGGAAATAAGTTCTATAGAAGTATAGCTAACATTTCAACGAAATTATGGGCTAGGATAAATAACTAAAATTTAAAGTTTTGTATCCTAGCTTTTTTGTGTTTTCGTAAGTTAATAATATGTAAGCTTAATTATTGAAATTGCATCAAAAGTTTATATGTTTGTTCAAAAGTGAACTTATATGCTAGTTTTATTACTTCAAGGGTGGGTAAATGTCCTAATAATGCTATTATATGTCTGGAAAGTTAAGGAGAATTTTTAATATATTTGATATAATTTATTTGTATACAAGTTGTGTTATTGAAGTTACATCAAAAGTATATTGATATATTGAAGAATCAATATAATATTATGAAGTTCTTCGTTAAAACAAATATATTTTTATAAAATAATTTGTCATGATATTTAGTTTGGCGATTTTTTACCTTTGAAGGTAACGTTTCCATTCAAGACATAATATAAAATCTAAAGAATTGTATTAGTTAGAATGAACGCTGTAATCTAGATAATGATAGTTATCATAAATATCTTATATTTAAAATGAAGCTTAGAAAAATTAGCTACTTTTCTAAATTTCAAATAAAAATAATAAATTAAAGTGAGAAAAGTGGGGGAATTTATGAAGAAAAATATTTTAAGAAAAGCACTGGTTTTTGTAGTAACTTCTGCAATTGTTGGTGCAGTGGTTATGTCAAACCAAGTTGCTTTGGCAGCAACTTCTTATGATGTTACTGTTGCCAAAGATGGAAGTGGAAATTATAAAACAATAACAGAGGCGTATAACTATTTAGCAAAGATTAATGACAATAAAAGAAAGACTATCCATGTGAAGCCTGGTGTTTATAAAGAACAGCTTACTATCTCTAAGGCTTATGTAAGTATAGTAGGAGAGAATAAAAATAATACAAAGTTAACCTATAATGTTGCTAATGGAGATGCTAAACCTAGTGGTGGTAAATATGGTTCAGCAGATTGTGCAGCTTTAATAGTTGCAACAAACGATTTTGTTGCACAAAATATATCCTTTGAAAATAGTCATTTAAAGGATACTGGAAATGATGTTCAAGCATCTTGTGTATACACCTATGGAGATAGAGCAACTTTTAATAACTGCAACTTTTATAGTGGACAAGATACTTTATGTGCATATACCTATGGAGTTGATAAATCTAGAGTATATTTTAAGGACTGTTTTATACAAGGAAGTGTTGATTTTATTTGGGGAGGTGCTATTGCTTTCTTTGAAAACTGCACATTAAATCAGTTAAGAGATGGTGGTATGTATACAGCTGCTAACACACCTCAAGGGCAAAAGTATGGTTACGTATTTTCAAATTGTACCTTAACTGCTAATGGAGATGCTAATTATACAGCAAAAACTAATCCAAGTTGGAAAAAACCTTCTACGGTATATCTTGGAAGGACTTATGGAGATTACTGTCATGTATCCTATATAAACTGCAAGTTAAATGCTCCGGTTAATCCAGTTGGATGGTTAAAAATGAGCAATAGAAATGTAAATAATACTGCTTTGCTTGAGGAATCTGGATGTACAGGTACTGGTGCTAATAGATCTAAAAGAGTAACTTGGTCAAAAGCTCTTACTAGTAGCGAGGCTGCTAAGTATACAAAAGTAAATGTCTTATCGGGCAAAGATGGATGGAGACCATAAATTTATTGATATATATATAAAGGAGTGTCATTATGTTAAATATGAAATTAAAGTCAAGGTTAAAGGCTATGTCTTTTGCATTAGCTTGCACGTTTATTCTAAGTGGTGCTGGAGTTGTATTACAACATCCTGAAATAGCAGTAGCTGCTAATTCAAGTGCATCAACAGCAAGTGTTTCAGATATTTTAAAGTATCAAAATGCAGATGGCGGATGGTCAAAAGGATATAATACTGCAACAGGAGATTGGAAAAATTCCACTATTGATAATGGATATACTTATTCAGAGATAAAAAGATTAGCTTCTGAATATGTAAAAACTAAAAATAGTACATATTCTGCAGCAGCTATAAAAGGGATTAATTGCTTGTTAAATATGCAATATAGTAATGGAGGATGGCCACAGATTGCTAAAAGTGAAGGTTATCATAAACACATTACTTATAATGACAATGCAATGATTAATGTAATGTATCTTTTAGATGAAGTTGCAAATAAAAAAGGTAATTTTTCATTTGTAGATAGTAACTTAGCTAATAGATGTAAAACTGCAGTTTCAAAAGGTGTAGATTGCATATTAAAAACTCAAGTTATAGCTAATGGTAAGTTAACAGTTTGGGGACAACAACATGATGAAAATACTTTAAAACCTACAAACGCAAGAGCTTATGAAGTTCCGTCTCTTTGTTCTAGTGAAAGCGTAGGAATTATAAATTTCTTAAAAACTAGACCGTCTACTCCTCAAATAGCTGCGTCAATTAAGGCTGCCACAGATTGGTTTAAAGCAACTGGAATTACTGGAATAAAAGTAGTTAAACAAAATAATGATGTTGTTGTTATAAGTGATTCAAGTGTAAAAACCCCTATTTGGGCTCGTTTTTATGAAATTGGAACTAATAAGCCAATATTTGTAGGCCGTGATGGTAAAGTAAAATATAGACTTGCTGATATTGATCAAGAGAGAAGAACAGGATATGCTTGGTATGGTTCATGGGGTTCAAGTTTAGTAAAATAATCTAAGTATAGAGAGAACAATAACGTAATTCCTCATAATAGTATAAGTAATGTTAGTAAAATCATTACTCATACAAAGTCAACGCATTAGGCTCATAAAGTGAAGAAAAATTTATATATAGTTAAAGCATAGGATATGCCATGTCCTATGCTTTTTGTTAGGAATATATAAGGTGTTTGAAGGGGGGATTTGAGGTGGTTTTTATATGAATTTGTAATTTAACAGTATATACACAAAATATTAAGTTTTTACATATCCTATTAAGTTGAATGAAAACCAGCTATAGTGTATAGTGGTAAATAAAGGATTAAATACAAAATATAAAGGGGAACGAAGATATGAAATACTTAGGTAAAAAAATGAAAATTAAACTAATTACAGACTTAACCATTGTTGCAACTGTGTTTGGTACAGTATCTACATCCAATTTAATTCTTACTGAGCCTACTTACGTAAGTGCATTGGAAAATTCTACAGCTTATGAAGATCAATTGGCAACAGCTACAGCAGCAGTAGTTAAAGCGGAAGAAAGTAAGTTACAAGTCGATATAAATAGTGCAAAGACTTTGGTAAATGCTTTAAGTAATGTAACAGATAAAAGCAATTTGCTAAAAAGACTAACAGTAGTACAAACATATACGACTAATTTAAACAATGCTACTACAAAGGTAATTAATTTAGAAACTACTAGAACTCAAGCAAATGTTACTTTGGCACAAACAGCTATAAATTTATTGCCAGTTGATGATGAAGAAAGGGTATCTCTACAAAATAGACTAGATGTAGTAAAAACATATCTAATAGCTGAAGCTTCAGTGGTTAAAGCAGAAAAAAGTAGCTTGAGAGAAGATGTGTATGCTGCAACAGTTTTAATAAATGACTTAACAAATGATGAAGATAAAATGACTTTATTTTATAGATTAATTAAAGTTGATACATATATAAATAATTTAGAGAATGCTACAGCAAATGTAGTAGAAGCAGAGAATAATAAAATACAGGAAAATGTAGATTCAGCTCAAGAAAGTATTGATAGATTACCTACAGGTGATGCTAAAAGAACGGCTCTACAAACAAGACTTAACGCAGTGAAAACTTATATAGATTATCAGGGGAAATTAAATGTAGCAACAGAAGCTGTAGTTAAAGCAGAAGAAAGTAAATTACAAGCAGATGTAAATAGTGCAAAGACTTTAGTAAATGCATTAAGCAATGTAACAGATAAAACTAACCTATTAAACAGATTAACAGCAGTACAAACGTATATAACATATACGACTAATTTGAATAATGCCACAACAAAGGTAGAGGCTGCAGAAACTACTAGAACTCTAGCAAATGTTAATTTAGCGCAAACAGCTGTAAACTTACTACCAAGTGGTGATGAAGGAAGGATATCTCTACAAAATAGGTTAGACATAGTAAAAGCATATGTAGCAGCTGAAGCTTCAGTAGTTAAAGCGGAAGGAAGTAAGTTACAAGAAACTGTAGATGCAGCAAAAGTTTTAATAAATGGTTTAACCAATGATGCAGATAAAACAACTTTATTAAACAGGTTAGCAAAGGTAGAGGATTACATAGCTAATTTAGCTAATGCTACAGCGAAAGTAGTAGAAGCAGAGAATAATAAAACACAGGAGAATGTAGATTTGGCACAAGCTGATATCAATATGTTACCTGTAGGTGACGCTAAAAGAACGGCTCTACAGACAAGACTTAACGCAGTGAAAACTTATATAGATTACCAAGGAAAATTGAAGATAGCAACAGATGCTGTAGTTAAAGCAGAAGAAAGTAAATTACAAGCAGATGTAAATAGTGCAAAGACTTTAGTAAATGCATTAAGCAATGTAACAGATAAAACTAACCTATTAAACAGATTAACAGCAGTACAAACGTATATAACATATACGACTAATTTGAATAATGCCACAACAAAGGTAGAGGCTGCAGAAACTACTAGAACTCTAGCAAATGTCAATTTAGCGCAAACAGCTATAAACTTATTACCAGCAGGGGATGAAAAAGTAAATCTACAAACAAGGCTTGATGTAGTAAAGAGTAGCATAGCTTAACAAAGTTAATAGTATATCAGATTTTAACATAACAACAGCCTAATATGATATTTTATCATATTAGGCTGTTTAAGTTATTATCAGGAATAAGTTATATTTATACAGTTTAGACAAAAAACTTTATACGGACAAATCCTTTAGAACTTGCACCAATTCTAACTTTGTACAGGGAACTTTGTTATTTGACCTAATAAAAATTTCTTAAATACTGCATAATCAAGTGCATTTACTTTACCGTCACCATTAAGATCTGCAATCTTTAAATCTATTGGTGTTGAATTATCTAATATGTATTTTTTCATTAATGCGAAGTCAATTGCATTTACTTTTTTATCATTGTTTAAATCACCATAGATAATTTGAGTTGTTGGGCGAGCTGTATCTCTAATAGTTTTCATTTCAGTAATGAATTGAGGATCTTTAAATTGACAAGCGTTTCTATCATACATAACCATGTTACCAGCATCCCATAACATTGGGCACATTCCAAGCTTATATGCTTCTTTAGCTACAGAAGTTAGATATAATCTTACCATATCAGTTGTTTTGTTTTTGTTGTTTGTACCATATTCACCAACTATTACAGGAACACCTTTATCAATGAAATTAACTTTCATCATATTCATATAGTTTTGAAGTTCTGCAACGTCTTCAGCTGTTCCCCAGGTAGTACGTGCTTTACCCCAGTCAGCATCTTGTTCTAAGATTGTAAAAGTAGATGGAGTATAGTAATGTACTGAAACAGCGCAACGGTTTGCTGGGTCAGTTGGCATTTTGTATAAAGGATCGCAAGTAAGCGGAATATCTGTTGCATAACCTGCAATCAATAAATGACGCTTTGGATTATTCCCCTTTGAACTTCTTATTAAATCTACAAAGGCTTGGTTGATGTTATTGGCAATTCCATATGCCTTATCTTTTCCAGTAGTGCCACCCCATCTATTCCAGATATCATTGAAACAAGCTTCTTCATTTAATGATTCAAAAATTAGGTGGTCTCCATAATTAGCAAAACGTTCACTTAGTTGTGTCCAAATTGATTTGTATTTTTTCATACATTCATCATAGTTAGTAGAAAATCCTGCTAACCAACCGCTGTCCCAATGAAGATTGATAATTACATACATGTTATTATCAAGTGCATAGTTTGCAACTTCTTCAACACGAGAAAGTAGTGCTGGACTGATTGTATAATCAGCAGCCATAAGGTTTGACCATGCCACAGGAATACGTATTGAATTGAATCCTGCGTTATGAACACCGTCAATCATCGCTTTTGTGGTAATAGGAGCTCCCCATGCAGTTTCATAACTTGATACTGAGTTGCCAGTAATCCAGCTACCACATGATTCAAGTGTATTACCTAAGTTCCAACCAAGCCCCATGTCTGCAACTAATTGAGTAGTTGTCATATTATCGCGTACAATGGTCTTTTCGGCACTAGGATTTGATGTTATAGCTTTTGTTATTTGGCTATTTGCTGTCATAGCTAAGCCAAGAGTCATAATACTTGCGGTAATAAATGCCGCAATTCTACTTCTTTTATTCATTTTTTTCCCTCCTAAATAAGTTTTTATGAATCTAAAGCAAAAAATGATACATAATGTAAAAATAGGATATCATGTATAAATAATTGTTGCCTTGACTTTTTAGCCATAATAGCATTATATAGACAAGTATAGTTTTAAAGGTAAGTAGTAACCATTAATTAGAGATTTTTAAGTTGTTTTAAATAAGTTGATTTTGGTTTTGTCGATTAGTGTTCAAGTATTGTAATAATATGTTATAATTTACATTGTAGGAAAGTAACTAAATTTCTTTTATCTTATTGAAAATATGAAGTGTTTTTAGAAACTTATAAAATAATAATTGAAATAATTATATTTAGTAGCAAAGCTTCATTATGGTGAAAATTATAGAAAAATGTAAACGTTATAGTGGGTGACAAAATAAACACTAATCAGTAAACCAACTAATAACATTCTTCATAGATTTATAGTTAATGGGGGTAATTATGCAATTCATGTACTTATATTACTTTACAAATGATAACAAATTTCCTTTTTTTATACAATATGGTCAACATAAAAATGGGATGGGTGTTCACTATCATTTTGATTTTTCTGAATTAGTGATTGTTTTGAATGGTACAGCTACGCATATTGTTAATAATGAACAATATGTTATCAACAAAGGTGATGTTTTTGTCATCAACGGTGGAACTTGGCATTCCTACGAAAATACTTGCGACTTTGAGATATGTAATATCATGTATCAACCAGAGAATTTGTTTAATAAAAGTAGTGATATAGAAAGATCTTATGGCTATCATGCTCTTTTTGTTATTGAACCTTTTTTAAGAAAAGAATGCAGTTTTAACAGTCATCTCAAATTAGCTTTTGTTGATTTAGAAAAAGTAAAAAGACTTATTATTAGCATGTATGATGAATATCAAAGTAAAATAAGAGGATATCAAACCTTAATTTGGGCATATTTTATGGAACTAGTAGTTTTTTTATCAAGAAGATATACACTGAATAATATGGGGGAGAAGGAGAATTTAGTTAGTATTGCAAAGTCAATTTCATATATAGAAAATCATTTTAAAGAACAAATTACTTTGACTGAACTGGCAGAGAAAGCGAATATATCTATAAGACATTTTAATAGAATATTTAATAAAACATACAAAACAACTCCTATGAATTACATCATGAAGTTGCGTATGCAACATGCTTCATTATTACTTAAAGAAAGCAAGCTTAGTATTTCTGATATCGCTTTTGAAAGTGGTTTTAATGATAGCAATTATTTTACGAGAAAATTTAGAAAGCATTTTGGAGTAACGCCAAAAGAGTATCGTTCAAAAAGTTATTAATCAAAGTATTATAAAGCAACTTTTTTCATAATAAAATTCTCTAAAAACCAACTTTATACATATGATATAAACCTCATAAAATGACAGTTTATATTTTACAGTTAATGGAGAAAAGTGGTATAATATACATAAGAATTATTTTCATTAATTGATAAAAAATGGGGTTTAAAAATCAATTAATCTACTAAAATGTTGCTTGGAGGAATAAGTTATGGGAAATGGTACAGCAAAAATGGATACGTTTACGAAGGAATATCCATTAACTTCTTACCAGAAGGATATATGGATGCAGCAGAAAATACATTCTGAAATGCCTTTCTATAATATTGGGGGATATATAGAGGTTAATGGTGAAGTAGATTATGACATGTTAAGTGAGGCTTTAAATATTGTTGTTAATGAGGATGATATACTAAGGATAATAATGGGTGAAAGAGAAGGTGAACCTTTTTATAAATTTCTTCCAAGAATGAATTACAAAATAGAATATCATGATTTTGCTGTTTATAAAGATTCAAGAGAATATTCAATTGAATGGCAAAAAAAAGAGTTTACAAAAGCTTTTAATATATATGAAGGAATGTTTAAAGTTGTACTGATTAAAATTGCAGAAGAAAGAAATCATATATTATTAAAATTTCATCACTTAATAATTGATCAGTTGGATATTTCACTTTTATATAAACGACTTGTAGATATATATAATAGCTTGATACCAACTGGTATGGAAGTAGAATTAGTTAGATGGTTGCCAATTAGTGATCTCCAGCATATAGAAAAAATAGATAGTCAAGAAGAAATCACAGGGGAAGTACCATTGACGCCTATTCAAAAGACTTTCTTTAGTTGGAAGTTATTTAAGCCAAATCAATTTAATCAGTCTATTATGATAATGGCTAAGGAGGGCTTTAGTGAGAAAGCAATAAAGGAAACTTTAACTGCTATAGTGAAACATCATGATATTTTAAGAGCCGTATTTAAAAGTGGAAATCAAGAAATACTTAGTATAAATAATAGCAAACTGTTTCAATTTAAAAAGTATGATCTACGTGATTTAAGTAATAGTGATATAGAGGAAACAGTAAGATACGAAAATAATAAATTACAAAGTACTTTTGATTTATCAAATGGGCCGTTAGTAAAAGCTGCTTTATATCAGACCGTTGACGGAGATCATTTAATAGTATGTATACATCATCTAGTTGTTGATAGTTTTTCGTGGAGAATATTAATTGAAGATTTTCAAACAGGATATAATCAATATATTGATAATGAAGAAATAAGCTTACCTAAGAAATTAACATCATATAAAGAATGGGCAAATGAGTTAAGTGAATATAGTCAAAGTGAGAAAATATTAAAAGAAATAGAGTATTGGGAAAAGATTAATAAAGACTTGATTTATGGTAAAATAGCCAATAATTCAAGTGGCAAGGAATATGGATATGGTAAGTTTACATTTCACTTTGATTTAGAGAAAACAAGCAAGTTATTGCATGAAGTAGGAAAAATATATGATACTGAAATCAATGATGTTTTACTTGGTTCACTAGTAATGGCATATAAGCTATGGAGAGGTAAAAAGAAATTGGTTTTGAAACTAGAAGATCATGGAAGAGAAAGGATTAGTGAAAAAATACAAATAGACAGAACAGTAGGATGGTTTACAAGTATTTTTCCTATAGTCCTTGAAGCAACAGACTCCCTTGAGAAAAGTATTGTTAATACAAAAGAAATGTTAAGAAATATTCCAGAGCATGGAATAGGATATAATGTGATTAAACAAAGTGGTATTTATGAAATGCCTGAAATGGAAGTAGATATTTCTTTTAATTATCTTGGAGAGTTCAAGATAAGAGATGATGTTAAAGGTAAGTTTGAAAACTCATATTTATCTAGAGGCAATGATATTTCAAAAGATAACGTATTTAGTAACATTATATTCAATGGTTCTGTTATTGATGGAGAGTTTAATATGGAGGTATGGTATAACAAAAACAACTATTCTCAAAGAGCTATAGAAGAATTAGTAAAATGCTACGAAGGAATGCTTAATCAAGTTATAGAAAATTTTATGTCAGCAAAAGGGAAGAATAGAAATGATATAAAAAAAGAAAAAAATGAGATAGAAATATTTATAAGGGAAATTTTACCGGTAAAACAATATGATATTTCTAATTTCGTAAATACAAAGCTATTTAAAGAATTGACCTTTTATGATGATAAAAACAGAGATAGTCAGCCAGAAGCTTTTGAAACTTTCAAACATGAAAAGTTTTTTATGCTAGAAATAGTAGAAGAAATATGTTGCGAAAGAGTTGAGATTCTAGGAACAATATGTCAAAAGGATATTATTACTATAATCAGAGAAACTGTGAAAGAACAAGGAGTGTTTAGAATCTCCCATGATAAAGACAATAAGCGGGTGTACCAACATAAATATAAAGAAAATTGGTATTTACCGTATATTGATATTAGTAATAATGATAATATTAAAGAGAAATTCGAAATACTTGAATCAGTTCTCAATATACCTGAATTATTTGAGGATAATAGATTATTAGCAAAGATAGTTATTGTAAAAGTAGCGCTAGATAAACACTATATATACTTTTATGTACAAGCAGCTTTGCGAGATGAAATATCCATAGAAATTTTAGGCGAAAGCATAAAAGTTAAGTGTTTTTTACATTAGTCTAAAGAGTGATCTAATAACATGGAAGGATGAGAATTTTGAAATTAGGCTTAGCACAAATTGATATAGTTTGGGAAGATAAGAGCAAGAATAAAATAAATTGTATAGAATTAATTAATGAGGCAAAAGACCAAAATGTTGATTTACTTGTGTTTCCGGAGATGACCTTAACAGGTTTTTCTATGAATATAGAAGAAATTGGTGAGATATTTGATAAGTCTACAACCATTGATTTTTTCAGAAAACAGGCAATAAGTAAAAGTATAAATATTGGTTTTGGATATGTTGAAAAAAAACAAAATACTGCTTTAAATAAGTTTATCATTATTAGTGCACAGGGACAAATCATAAGTAATTATACTAAAATACATCCTTTCTCATATGGAAATGAAACTAAGCACTATTCTAGTGGAGAAGAAATACAACACTGTGAGGTAAATGGAATTATAATTTCACCGTTGATTTGCTATGATTTAAGATTTCCAGAAATATTTCAAGCTTGTTCATATAAAAGCTCATTGATTATAGTTATTGCTAACTGGCCTAAAAGTAGAATAGAACATTGGAGGACTTTGTTAAAGGCACGAGCTATAGAGAATCAATGTTATATAGCTGGCGTTAATAGAGTTGGCTCAGGAGATAATCTCCTGTATAATGGCAATTCTATGATAATAAATCCTTATGGAGAGGTTATTACTGAAAAAATTAATGATCAAGGACTAGTAATAGGAGATATAAATGTTGAAAATGTTAAGGACTATAGAATAAAGTTTAATATAAAAAATGATAGAAAAGAAAAGCTATATATAAAATTATATAATGAATTTTGTAAGTAACTATTAAAAGGTATAAAGACTCGTTCTAGTTTTTATACCTTTTAAATTGTTATAAAAAACTTTGTAACGTATAGGATGAAGTGGTAATATAATCTAAACTAGTAATATAACTTGAATTAGTAATATAATTTTAACTATAATACACTACGTTAAATTATAGAAAGCTATGTTGTTACAAATTGTATTTTAGATAGGTAGATGCTAAAATAAAATAGTATATATAATTATAAGTGAGATGTAAGTAAAATTGGAGGCATGGATATGGGAAGGAAAGATTTCTTTTGGTTGGAAGACCAAATTAGACATACACTAGAAAATACACTAGAAAATACATTCGATGCTATAGAGTATGCTAAATCAAAGGAACATTATGTGAAATCAAAGTTGAGGGATAAGGTAGAATACTTTGATGAAAAGCTTAATGATAAGGTTTATGATCAAGTAAATAGACATCACCATAGAACTAGAGATAAAGATAAATATAAAGATAAATATGCTGATATAGCTACTGCAGATCCTAGTGATATCAATAGTATTCGAAAGTATGTTTCTAAGAAACCAGTTGGACGAGTATCTGGAATACTTTATGTGGTCTTTGGGAGTATGGGATCTGCTACATTAGGAGTAGTATTAATAGCTTACCTTGTTTTTTGTCTTGTGAAGTCATTTACAACTGTTAGATATTTAGCTTTAGCAGCTATAGCTTTCTTCTTTGTGTCAAGTATAGGTATGCTTTTTAGGGGTATAAATCTAAGAAAAAGGATAAAGCGTTTTAAAGGTTATGTAAAGGCTCTTAATAATAAAAGCTATTGTTCTATTGAGGAGATAGCAAAAACTACTAATATGAAGCAAAACTTTGTTATTAAAGATTTAAGAAGAATGATTTCTTTGGGAATGTTTAAACAAGCGCATATTGATGAAAAGCAAACTTATTTTATGATAAGCGATGAGGTTTATCAAAATTATTTAAGTATGCAAGAAGAATTGAATAAGCGTAAAGAAGAAGAATTAAAAAGACAAGAAAAGATAAAAGAAGAAATGAATGATCCAGATAAGAAGGAATTAAGAACTGCTCTTGAATTAGGTAAAAATTATATAGACCAAATTAAAGTTGCAAATGATGCTATTGAAGGCGAAGAAATTTCTGAAAAATTATTCAGACTTGAGAAGATTGTAAATGAAATCTTCAATTATTTAGAGAGCAATCCTGAAAAACTTAGAGAAGTTAACAAATTTATGAACCACTATCTTCCTATTACCTTAAAGTTGGTTAATTCATATAAAGATTTAAATGATCTTCCTGTTCAAGGAGATAATATAAAAAATGCAAAAAATGAAATTGAAAAGAGTTTAGATCTAATAAATGTTGCCTTTGAGAAAATGTTAGACGATTTGTTTGGAAAGATGGCTATGGACATATCTACAGATATTTCTGTTTTAGAAACTTTATTTTCTCAAGAAGGATTGACTAAAGATGATCTTAAGAAGCAATAATTATAACGAAGGGGGAATTGAAAATGAGTAATGAATTTAAAGACGATATCAATATAGCACCAAGCTTAAGCTTTGAGCCTTTTCAAGAGGAGGCACCTGTAGCTAAAGTTGAAGAAAAGAAACCAACAGAGGTTTTTGATGATAGCTTTTTATCGGAAGAAGAAAAAAGAATGGTAGATGAGTTTGTTAAAAAGATAGATGTAACGAATTCAAATTCTATTTTACAATATGGGGTAGGTGCCCAAAAGAAAATAGCAGATTTCTCTGAGTCAGCTTTAGATAATGTAAAGACAAAGGATTTAGGGGAAATAGGCGATATGCTTACTAACGTAGTAGGAGAACTAAAGACTTTTGAAGCAGTAGAAGAGAAAAAAGGATTTTTAGGACTATTTAAAAAACCTGCAGAAAAGTTCTCACAGATGAAAACAAAGTATGATAAAGTTGAAAACAATATAAATAGAATTTGTACTACCCTTGAAAATCATCAAATACAACTTTTAAAAGATATTGCGATGTTAGATAAAATGTATGAGATAAATAAGGTGTACTTTAAAGAACTTTCTATGTATATTTTAGCAGGTAAAAAGAAACTTCAAAAATTAGAAAAAGAAGAATTGCCTCTTTTAGTAGAGAAAGCAACAAAAAGCGGACTTCCAGAGGATGCACAGGCAACAAATGATTTTGTATCCCTTTGCAATCGCTTTGAGAAAAAAATCCATGACTTAGAGTTAACTAGGATGATTTCCCTTCAGATGGCTCCTCAGATTAGATTAATTCAAAATAATGATACTTTAATGTCTGAGAAGATACAATCTACTATTGTAAATACAATTCCTCTTTGGAAAAGTCAAATAGTTCTTGCTCTTGGAGTAGCTCATTCCAGCAAGGCAGCAAAAGTTCAAAGTGAAGTAACAAATATGACAAATGAACTTTTAAGAAAAAATGCAGAAACCCTTAAAATATCAACTATAGAAACTGCTAAAGAATCAGAACGAGGAATTGTTGATATTGAGACACTTAGAGCGACAAATGAATCATTAATTTCAACTCTTGATGAAGTACTTCGTATACAAACTGAAGGACGTCAAAAACGTAAAGAAGCGGAAGTAGAGTTAAGAAACATTGAAGAACAATTGAAGAATAAGCTTTTAAGTATTAGACAATAAAGCAGAAAGTCCATCTGTTACTTAGACAGGTGGGCTTTTTTACGGTGTCGTCAAAGGGAAGGGATTTTAATTAAGTTTGATTAAATTCTTACAGACTTGACGACATTAGAAATTCTCTACTAAATAAATTTTTGTAGGGTTTATAATACTTATCAGTAAATACATAAGGATTATAAAAGTTATGATTCTGTAATATACATATTGTAGAGGTGTTAAATTTTCATATGGAAAAAATTTTATATTGTGGAATATACTATTGAAAACATATGTTATAATAAATTTTAGAATTAGAAGTAATAAATATATTAAATAAAAATAGTGAGGAGATGTTATTAGGATGTTTGGGAATAAAAAGAATAGTGACGGAGATAGATTTATAGTGACTTATCAGCAAGGGACTTTGCAACAGATAAAAGTAATTGTTGATAAAAAAACTGGAGTGAATTATCTGTTTACGATAAATGGTTATGGCGGTGGCCTTACTGTTTTATTAGATAGAGAAGGAAAGCCAGTAATTACCTCAACTGTAGATAATAGTTCATATTAGAACTTGATAGAAAGGAATAAGGTGGAATAAATGGCAGCACTAATAGCGGTTGTAATATGCGTTTTATTTTTAATACTTCAGCATATTTTGAGTAGAAGGAAACATTCTTTTTTAGGATTAATATGTCCTACGCTGATTGTTGTTTGTGGAATTTGGTTTGTATTGTTTATTGCTAAACCGGGAACAGAAAAACAATGGATTTTTAAATTTGTAATATTGCTTGGCTTTAGTTTAGTCGTTTATTTTGAAGGAAAAGGAAAAGCTAAAAAATAGAGAATTATAGGATAAAGATTTGTTAAAAGACAATAAAATAGAAGAAACATATGAACTTCATAAATTTATCTAGACAACCGATTGTTTTATATTGTAGATATTATATCTATAACTAACTGTTATTTATCTTATTTTAAATTAAAATACATAAATATAAAAAATAAATAAAAATTCAATAAAATAGTTGATATATATGATTGTATGAGATAAAATAACAGTTGCAAACAAAACAGGAGGTGACAAACATAAGAGAAGTGCAATTAGGTTTTCTAAAAATAAAAAATTCAATAGGAACTTTTCAAGATGGATTTTCGAGATTCGTAAATATAACTTTAAAACTATTGTTTCTTTTAATTGTTTTTACTACTTATGATGAATTGAAAGATCAATATAAAGATGTTGAAAAGCAAGGTTTATATTTTATAGTTTTTTTTCTTTTATGCGGATTGGTTACATATATAGCATTAAAGAAAAATATTAAAACAAATAAAATATTAGTAGCAATAATAACATTTTCATTAATTATAAGGTTAATATGGATCTGGTCTATAGACAGTATCCCAGTATCAGACTTTGCAGGAATGTATGAGCGAAGTCAATTGGTCTTGGAAGGAGATTATTATATTTTTAAAGGAAACCATTATTACGCTAGATTTCCTCATTTAACAATTATAGTTTTATACTTTGCAGTTATTAGGAGGTTTTTTACTTATCCTTTGATAACCATAAAAATAATAAACGTCTTATGTTCAACAGTTAGTGTGATTCTTATCTATTTTATTGTTAAGGAAGTATTTGGCAGTAAAGTAAAAGGAATATGGGCAAGCTTTATAGCTGCCATCTATCCTCCAATTATTTTATACACCGCAGTGTATTGTGGCGAAAATATGGCCATTCCATTCTATTTATTAAGCGTATACTTTTTCATTTTAGTTATAAAAGGCAAGAAACCTTTAAAATTTTTGTTTTTTTCTGCATTGAGCTTAACAATAGGCAATTTCTTTAGAATGGTTGCGCCAGTAGTAGTTATTGCATATATAATGTATTTATTAATATACTTTGAAAAATCAATTAAAGAAAAGGCTGTTGCAATAATTTATATAGTAGGAGCATTTATAATTCCACTAATATTAGTAAGTACATTGTTAAGAGTTAGTACTATTACAGAGTTTAATCTTTGGAAAGGTAGCGAATCCTCTTGGACTTCAATATTAAAGGGGACTAACTTCGATAGTTGGGGAAGATGGAATGAAGAGGATGCTAGAATTGTTGATAAATATAATGATGATTATGAAGATATAGAGAATGCTTGTAAGGAAATTGTAAAAGAGCGTTTAACTACAGCATCTTATAGGCAATTAGCAGAGTTCTATATTAGAAAATATACAGGTCAGTGGAGAAATGGTGACTTCAGTGGTGTTTTCTGGGCAACCTTAGATTTAGAAGAGGAAGGTATAAGGTTAAATCTTTTTGAAAATTCCGATATGTATAACCAATTGATGTATGTTATAGTAATCACTACAACATATATAGGATTATTTAATAAGCGACAGTATTTAAAAAATAAATTAGTGAATCTATTCTATTTTATTTTTTGTGGATATGGCTTATTATTTTTAATTACAGAATCACAGGATAGATATTCTTTTATAGTTTGTTGGCTATTTCTTATTTTACCTTTTAGTATTTTTGAAGGAAATAAGTTTTTCCCTTTTGCTAAAAAGTTAGAAGAAGAAAAAATAAGTACATATAGCAATGAGAAGGTTATCAGTTAAATAAAAACGGTTAAAGGAACATCACAGTATTATTCCTTTAACCGTTTTTATAATTGAATCTTATTGTTTTGATAGATAACTACTGGAAAAATACAAGTTACATTTATATTCTTTAATTATAGTATAGATGTTTGATCTTAATTAATTATTGTTACCACCTTTATTATCATAGTTTAACAATATAGGATAGAGGAGTTATTATTATAAATCACAAGTATGTACAAATTGGTTATATATTTCTGATGCTTCTAAAATTATATCAACCATTTGTCTACGATAGTTTTGGTTAATTAAATTTTTAGAGTCAAAATAAAATGAGGGTTCAAGTTGCCAAAACTTATTTAGGATAGCATTTTCTTTTTCACATAAGTCTATTAATTTGTCGATTAAAATGTTATAGGGAGAATCATAATTTTTAAGTCGTGATAAAAATTCTGCCCCATAAGTACGTCCTGTCATAACAATGACCTTTTGACCACAATGTACATCTAGATATGTATCAAGTTCAGAGGCGTTTTCTATAAAGTCTTTATCTTGAAGAAATGCTTCTGCCCAAGCAGTATATGCATCTATTCCATATAAGTTTCTGTTTGTTTTTGGAAGATTCACTACTTGCTTTATGTTCTTTAATGCAGTTTTTACAATGTCCTGGTTATTCATAGGTTCACACTCTTCACCAAAGAAAATTAGTCCATAGGATTCATCAAGTCCATTACGTTTTCTATAATAGCCACAAGGTTCATATCCATCCGGAAACCCATGATCACCATTTTGAAATGCTGACCAACCAATTAGAACTTCGCCTCCTTCATCATAGCCTGTAATCAGCGAACAGGTTGGCGGTCCAACAATTCCATATGTCATAACAGGAAATCCACTATCTAATGATTCAACGATCTTTTTTAAGTACTTTTTCGTATTTTCCTTTAAGTCTATTTCAGATACAATTTCGCACTTGTAGCCTATAGATCTAAAAGCTGATACAATTATTTCTTGTCTACCATTATATTGGAAAAATGAAACAGTAGATTCACTATATTGCCATTTGGGATTGTAACTCCATACGTTGCAGAAGAGCGCTCCCGTAATTCCTGCAAAATAAATGAAGTCTAAGGAAGAATCTTTATTCAAATATTGCATTATAGCTCTCATACAACCGCAGAATTGAAAATTTTCTTGAACTCTTGGATCTTGAGTAGTTATATTAGGTACTTGCTCTAAAACTTTACGAGTAAAGGAGTCTTTATTCATTGATAGCTCTACTAAATAATCTTTCATAGTAATTAGCATTATTTTTTTTAGTTTTTTCTTGCCTGAGTAAATTCTATTGGCAACAGCCGTTTCGGTAATTCCTAGCATATTTGCTATATCAGAATATTTTTTATCTAAATAATAGTGTAGAATAATTGCTTCCTTTTGATCATTAGTAAGGAGTGAAAGTGATTCTTGCACGAGGGTAGCTTTTTCTGATATTTCAATTATCTTTGTAATTGATTTATCTGAAGGTTTTTGTTCCAGATCTTCATCATAGACTTCTAAGTTCTTTTTTCGTGTTATGCGATTGCAACAGGTAAAAGTTAGTTTTTTTAGCCAACTTACAAAGGCTAGTGGCTCTTTTAAGTTTTTTATATTCAAAAACAAAAGAATGAATGCTTCTTGTGCGGCGTCTTCTGCTAGTTGATAATCACGTAATATACTATAGGCATAGGTTATGGCTAAGCCCTGGAATTCATTAACTAGATATTCATAACTAGATAAGTCACCATTTATTGATTTTGATATAGTTTCGTGTAAACTCATTACTTATCTCCTTCTATAATTGTTTTTAATAGATATTTTGTAGTTTCCATTGTTGATTATACATCTCATTAAGATAGAGCCCTTTTAATAGAAAAAACTCTTTATAAGATAAATATTTTTTTTAAAAGATAAGGCTTGCACATGAACTTGCTATATATAATCAATTGGCTATATATCGTACTTGGAAGTAAAGTTTGAAAAAATAACTTTGATTTATAAAAAAAGGTTAATGGAATGGTATAGCCATAGTTCCTTTAACCTTTTTTATAATCGAATACTATTGTTCTGATAGATAATTCCCCGAGAAATATAATATAGTTCCTATAAAAAGTATAATAAAGATATTTACGTTAAATAAGAATATATTATTAAATACAAAATGAGTTGCCACAAGTAAAAGTATTAATAGAATTGATAAAATCCATAAAATGAAAAATTCTTTAATTTTATAATACTTAGAAGAACTTTTGAAACAACTTTTTCTAACAGCTTTCATGGTGAAAATTATCATTAAAACAAGAAGTGGAATTTGAAATATTAGCTTTAAATCAATAGTTAAGTTAAAAGTCAAATTATTTAGTCCGTATTTTGCAATTGAAGGTATGGTGTTAAAGATATAATGAAAAAATGGCAATATGAATATAACAGTACCTGCATACATAACATATTCGCTACTAAGTGAAAGCAAATTATAGCTTTCCTTATATGTATTTATTACTTCCTTACAATAACCCTTTATATCAGAACTACCAAGTACCTCTTCTATTGATAATCCTTGGTTTTCAGCGTTTAAAATACTATCTAATATTTGTTGAAGAAATTCTTCAGCATCTCTTGTTTTTATGTTGGATGTTCGAACATATACAATGATTTCATCAAAGATCTTCTTATTGTCTTCTGATAAGTTTTTTGATGATTCATTTAATTGTTTAACTAAATCTCTAATCTTAAACATTTTTTTAATCCTCCAATACTTTATTAACAGATTCCGAAATTTTGCTCCAAGAAGCACAAAATTCTAATAGTTCTTCTTCACCTAGCTTTGTAAGTGAATAATATTTACGTTTTGGTCCAAAAGGTGAGTTTCTAGAAACTGATGATAATAAACCATTTTTCTCTAATCTAATAAGTAGCGGGTATAGAGTGCCTTCTGGTAAGTCTTCAAAACCAGTAAGTTTAAGTGAATTATACAACTCATATCCATATGTTTCCTTTCTAGATATTATTTTCAGAATACAACCTTCTAAAATCCCTTTTAATAATTGTGATGAATTAGCCATTATCTCCTACCTACCTTGTAATACATCTTAGTGGCTATATTGTATTACAAGTATGTTCTTATGTCAAGTATTGTATTTACATTATAGAAATTCCATAAATGCTACATTGGATAATAGAAAAATCAATTTATTTCATAGATGTTACCTAGATGAAGAAAATTTTCAATGGTGCAAGTGGTGCAGATGAAACAAAAAAGAATCAAATGATGACTTTTGAATTTGGATATATAAATGTAATGAATTGCCTTAAAAAGTATAGCATAAATGAAAAAAAATACTTATAAAAGAGAAAAAGGAGCATAATAATTATCTTTTTTTAAAAAAATGCGACATAAAAATTACTGGATTAACGAATTTGTATAATGAGGGTATCAATTCTTGTGCAAAAATGTTTCAAATGCACCAGTTAAAAATGTTATATATGTAAGAATAACACAAAACTCTAATATATTAGGAACTAAATTAAGGGTATACACAAATAGTGGGGGACTAAAGTGAGTATTATCAATGATCTCATTGACATAACGTTTACAGATAAACTAGAGTCTTAAAGCCAGTGGTTTGTTGCTTCATAGGTGACTCAGTTTGCTGAAATTCTTCTAGAAATAGAAAGATGAAATATTGGTTCCTAAAAAATTAATTAGTATTAAAGCCTGGTTGTATTTAAAAGCATTGATATTAAAGGTATCTATAAGACTATTAGTAGTGAGATACTTATAAATATCAATTGAAAAATATGTATTCTCAAGAATTGACTTCCTTTCAAGTTTACTAAAAGTGATGGTTAATATCTTATGGTGAAAATGATTCTTTGTAAAAGTACTGACAATTATTATGAAGAATGTAACTGGAATTTTCAAAATTTATGATTCAACTATCGCAGTAAATCAATTTAAGGGGGAATATACATGAAAAAATTATTATCACTTATTCTCACAATAACAATGGTACTCGGTATGTTAGTTCCAGTGTATGGTGAGACTAACGCACAGACAGCAATGGAGAGTATAACTAAAGTTCCATCCGGCTTTGTATACAGAGAGGGAACAAAGTTTATGCTTGATGGCAATACATTTTATTATGCAGGTACAAATAATTATTATCTTAATTTTAAATCAAAAGCAGAGGTTGACGATGTTATTGATGATGCAGCGGATATGGGTCTTAAAGTTATAAGAACTTGGGGATTTTTAGATGTTGGAACACTCAATGCAGATGGAACTTTAACTAATAATGTAGATGGATCAGGAAGCAAAGATGGCGTGTATTTTCAATATTGGGATACTAAGACTAATGCTCCGGCTTACAATACAGGAGATAATGGATTAAAGGTTCTTGATTATGCGATTTACAAGGCTTCGCAAAAAGGTATAAGACTTTTAATACCTTTTACAAACAATTGGGAAGCTTTCGGTGGTATGATGCAATATTGTAAATGGCTTGGTTTAAGTCAAAAAGATATGTTTTACACAAATCCTACAATAAAGCAGTACTACAAAAATTATGTTAACATGCTTCTTAATAGAACTAACGCTTATAGTGGTATCAAATATAAAGATGATCCAACTATATTTTCTTGGGAACTTGCAAATGAACCAAGATGTGGAACTGATACAACAGGCGATACTGTTGTAAATTGGTCAAAAGAAATGAGTGAATATGTAAAAACTGTGGACCCATATCATATGGTATGTCTTGGTGATGAAGGTTTCTACAATTATGCATATAATACTGCAGGAATCGATGGAACTTGGCCTTACCATGGAAGTGAGGGAATTGATTGGAATAGGATAGTAGCATTACCAACAATCGATTTTGGCACAATACACATTTATTGTGATCAATGGGGTACAAATGCCGCTTGGGGTACTGAGTGGATTAGAAAGCATGCGGAAGATGCAAAAGCACTTAATAAACCTGCAATTCTTGAAGAATTCGGTTGGAAAGATCGTTCCACAAGAGATCAAGTATTTACTGATTGGTTAAATGTAATTGAAGGGAATAAATATTCAGGACTAGAATTAGCTGGAGACAACTATTGGATGCTTGCAGGACTACAAAAGGATGGCTCTGTTTACCCAGATTACGATCAATATACTGTGTATTGGGATGTGCCAAACAATCCTACAGCAACAACGGCAAAACTTATCCAAAATCATGCAACAAACATGACTAATAAGAATCTTGCTAATATAAGAAATAAAATTACACCTTCAACGGCGACTTATGATAAGAATGTTGGAAAAGGTCAGTCTATTTCTGTAACAGTGGATCCAAAAGAAGGAACTTTCGCTGCTGTTAAAAATGGTACAAGGGCTCTTGTAGCAGGTGCTGATTATACTGTATTAGGAAATAACATCATTATTGAAAAAGCTTATTTAGATACCTTAGAACTAGGTAGTACGTTGCTTACTTTTGATATCAGTGCAGGTTACGACCCTGTTATGGCAATATCCGTAATAGATTCTAACATTGTTGTGGTTGATTCAACGATAACACCTACAAGCGTAACTTTTGATAAAACTGTACCAAATGATATAACTGTTACCATAACTCCAAATGGAAATCTTCTTAAGACATTATTTAATCTTTACACACCTCTAGTTCAGGGCACTGATTATGTAATATCAGGTAATAATGTAACGATTAAACAAAGTTATCTTTCGAAACTTGAGAATGGGACAACAGCTTTAACTTTTGATTTTAATCAAGGAACAGATCCTACCTTGATAGTTGCAGTTAAAAAGTCGGTTCTTCCTACTGGGTTTGTAAAGGCTGATGGAACAAAGTTTGTAGTTGATGGACATCCTTTTTATTTTGCAGGTGCTAATTCTTATGATTTATTCACCTATGGAGATGGCTCTAGTACTAGTACGACAACAGATATTGAAACTAAGTTTATGTATAAGAGTCAGATTGACAATATTATGAGCCAAATGGCGTCGGATGGAGTTACGGTTCTAAGAACTTGGGGTTTTTCAAATGAGACCTGGCATGGCTTTGAGACAGCTAAAGGCGTATATAATGAAGCGGAGTTTATGCTTTTCGACTACATAATGGATTCTGCAAGAAGGAATGGAATAAAGGTAATAATTACTCTTGAAAACTATTGGGAAGCTTATGGTGGAATAGATAAGAAGCTTCAATGGGAAGGTTTAAGTGGTGGAAGCCATACAGCAAGGGCTCAGTTCTTTACAAATGAAAACTGTAAAGCTCATTACAAAGTGTATGCAGAACATTTTATAAATAGAGTAAACCACTATACTGGTGTAGCATATAAAGATGATCCTACGATATTTGCATGGGACTTGATGAATGAACCGAGATATCAAGATGCTAAAGTAAATGAAAACGCAACAGGTGTTACTCTAAGAAAATGGGTAGATGAAATGGGTGGATATATTAAGAGCATAGACCCTAATCATATGGTTTGTGCAGGTATTGAAGGTCATGAATCAAGATATGGCTTTGGTGGTGACGAGGGAAATCCATTTATATATATACAACAATCACCAGGAGTAGATTTCTGTTCATCTCATCCATATCCAGATGAATCATGGGCGAATCTTACACCATCACAGAATGCTTCTTTAATGGAGAAATGGATAAGTGATGCTCATAATATAGTGGGAAAACCATTTGTTGCAGGAGAATTTAATACTCATGATAATAAAGAAGCTTATTGGGTTTCTGTGTTTGGAGAAATTGAGGAACATAATGCAGCAGGAGGATTGTTCTGGGAATATAATTTTAGAAGGTTGAGTAACTTTACAGTAGTTCATGGAGATTCTATTTTAGAATACTTTAAAGCTCATTCAGCAAGAATGTCAGTAAAGAATGTACCTGAAAATTATGTAACTCCTATAAAAGCTACTTTTGACAGAAAAGCGGATAAGCAAGAGGATATCGCTTTAACGATGAAGTTGCTTGAAGGGAATACTTTAGTAGCAATTAAAAATGGAGAAACTCAATTGAAACAAGGCATAGATTATATTGTAGAAGAGGAACAAGTTGTAATTAGTAAGAATTATTTAGGGAACTTACCTTTTGAAGATGTTACATTTACCTTTGATATAAGTTCAGGTTATGATCCGATAGTGACAATAGCTATAACAGATTCGGGAATACTAAACTCAACAGTAACTCCAGAGGTAGCGATCTTTGATAAGAATATCAGAAAACAAGCGGATATTACAATTTCAATGACAACAAATGGGAATGCTTTTGTAGCGTTAAAAAATGGAGCTACTTCACTAATTGGTGGTACAGATTATACAGTACTAGGTGAGAACGTAGTTATTAAAAAAAGTTATCTACAATCACAAAATCTTGGAGAATTAAGTCTTAAGTTTGATTTTAATCAAGGGATTGACCCTATGTTAAAAATTACAGTAAAGGATTCAACGGGTGAAGATATAATAGATAACTTTGAAAGTTATTCTGCTACAAATCCGAATTTACAAACAGCGTATGTAAAAAATAGCAGTGGTAATGTTGTAGCAGTTATGCTTGAATCTGCTATTAAGGGTGAAGGTTCATATAGTATGTCTTATGCTTATACTATAGGTTCCCCAAATTATGCAGGTATAACAAAGGACTTGAGTGGAAAGAGTTTTGTAGGCTATAAAGGAGTAGCTTTCTGGATATCACCGGATGGTTCAAACAGAGACTTTACAATACAGATTAAAGAGACAAGTGGTGAGTATTGGGAAGCAACTTATAAATTATCTTCTTTAGTTGCGACGAATGTAAGTTTAGAATTTAGCAAATTTACACATCCAAGTTGGTACAGTGGCGGAAATGGAGTGTTTGATTTGGAATCAATTACAGAATACTCTATGTACATTGGACAAGGCTTGGGTACAACTGGAGGTGGAACGATATACATCGATAATATTAAGCTTATTGATAGTGCTATAGCAGTAATTAAAGGTGATGTTAATGGAGATAAAATTGTTAATGCAATTGATTTAGCTTATCTTAAAAAATATATTTTAGATAATACGATATTAATAAATATGGAATGTGCAGATATGAATAATGATAGTAAAGTTAATGCAATAGATTTAGCAATGCTGAAAAAAGTGATTTTAGGAGTGGCTTAAATTTAAAATAAAGTAATTCTTGAAATTAGAAGCATTCTGAAATTGAAATCCCTAAAATAAACTTTAAACCCGAAGTAATCCCGAAAAATTATTAAACTTATAAATAACCTATAATAATTAGACTCCCAAATAAACTTATATATAAATAGAAAATTAAAAAATGAAACAAAAATAGTTTCTGTGATGAAAGTTGCATCAGAAGTTTGCGACTTTTGTCACAGTTTTTTATTTGCCATAATATAAAAAACTGTTGTAGATTTATTTTTAGTAAGACATTACAGGGAAAAGAAATTTTAACTTAAACTAAGCTGTTCAGTTAAATATTTGAAACATATTAGAATGGCATAAAATAAACAAGAACAGTCAGGAACCTGGCTTTGTCGGATAAATAGTAAATACATTATAAATAACTATTTATTTTACATTAATTACTGTTTACAACATATTTGATTAATAGTACAATTTAATAATGGGATAATTTAGCTGTTTAGGGATTGTTATGTCGAAAAGTTGGTATTTTATTTAGATGTAAATGATAACTGATAGAATGATCCACAATCTGAATGATATGTAGAAGTGGAAGGTTTGTTTATTCATATTTTATTATATAGTGATGGAAATTTATAAACCAAAAGTTTCTACTTGAAGAAAGTGAGGGGGAATCAATTAATCAATAGAATGTTGTATATCAATTAATCATTTTGTATGACGAGTATAATTGGGAGGCGAATAAAATGAAAAGTATTAAGTTGAAATTAATAGTATACTTTGAATTAATGATTTTAGGTATTATATTATTGTTAACTGTAATATCTATTGCTATATCATCTAATTCTCTTAGAAAAACTCTAGATAAAACGATGCCAGCAATTGCTGAACAAGGTGCGAATGTTGTATCAGCTGAGGTTGAGGAACAATTGTCGATATTGGAATCTCTCTCTATTAGAGATGAAATCACTGGAAGCAAAACTGATCAAGAAAAAATAGATGTGTTAAGAGATGAAATGAAGAAGTATGAATATGTAGGTCTATTGATTGCAGATGTTAAAGGACGTGCATTAGGTAGTGATGGAAAATATATAGAGTTAGGAGATAGAGATTATTTTCAAAAGGCTTTAAAGGGAGAAAGAGCAGTTTCAGATCCAATAATAAGTAAGATGAATGGAAGTGTAATTGTTGCTTACGCTGTGCCTATAAAGTCATATGGTAAGATTATTGGTGTATTAACTGCTACAAAGTCTGGCAGTGAGATAAGCAATATATCTAATGAAATTACTTTTGGAGAAAGTGGCAAGGCCTTTATGCTATCGAAAGATGGAACTAAAATAGCTCATTATGATAATAGTTTAGTTGAAAAAATGGATAATGATTTTGTTAACGTAGAAAAAGATAGTAGTCTAAAAGAGGTTGTAAAATTAGAAGAAAAAATGATTAAAGGACAGAAGGGGTCTGGTTCTTACGTTTATAATGGCGATGAAAAGTATTTAGCTTTTGCCCCAGTTCCTAATACTACATGGTCCTTTGGTGTTGTGGTAAAGCAAAGTGAAGTATTATCAGAAGTATCTCTGCTTAAAAAACTTATGGCAGTTTGTGCTGTTGTATTCTTATTACTTTCAGTATCTATTGTATATTTTATTTCAAGTATGCTTGTAAAGAGAATTAAAATTGCTACTGATTACATAGTTACAATTGCAGATGGGGACTTTACTGGTGAAGTATCCGATAAACATATGAAGATGAAAGATGAATTAGGTATTATGATAAAAGCAGTACATAATATGCAAGAATCTGTGAGAGGTATGCTCAAAGCAGTAATTGATAATTCAGAAAAAATTGATGCAGATGCTCATAATCTTTCTGCAGTTTCAACTCAGATGAATGCTGCATCAGAAGCAGTGGCTATGGCAATTCAAGAGGTTTCAGCAGGTACTTTTTCACAAGCTGGAGAGTTAGGTGAAATAACAGAAGTATTAAATGGCTTTGGTGAGAATATTGAAAAGATAACTGCAAGCATCAAGGATGTAGACAGCAGTTCTAAAGGAATTATGAAACTTACTGAAAATAGTAATAGTAAGATGAATGAATTAGCTGATTCTGTTGAGAGTACTACTAGAACTTTAAGGGATTTCCAAGATAAGATTATTGAATCAGGAAAAAATATAAATAAAATAAATGAAATAACTGCTCTTATTAATTCTATATCAGAGCAAACGAATTTATTAGCTCTTAATGCGGCTATTGAGGCTGCAAGAGCTGGTGATGCAGGACGAGGATTCTCTGTGGTTGCTGATGAAATTAGAAAGTTAGCAGAACAGTCACAGGATTCAGCAGCGAATATTGCAGAACTTGTTAATAGTGTATCAAGAGAAAATCAAGTTATGGTTGATACCACTAAATTGGTTGGAGAGAACTTTAAAAATCAAAGAGTTGTTATTGAAGATACATTATCATCCTTTAGTAACATTTCTGAAGCGATAAGTGAGGTTATACCTAAGATTGAGAATATAAATAAAGCTACTTTGGATATTAATGACCAAAAGAATGGGATAATCGAAAAAGTTGAGGCTACAGCATCTATATCAGAGGAAACATCAGCAACAACAGAAGAGATTTCTGCATCTACTCAAGAGATGAGTAGTTCATCAGAAGAAGTTTCTCAATCTGCAAAAAACCTTGAGTTAAGAACGAAAGAAATGATGGAACAAGTTGATAAATTCAAAATTTAAAAAATATAAGAAGATTTATTAGGCATTCTTAAAGTCTGCCATCAAGTAAAACTATGATGGTAGGCTTATTTTTATAGGGGGAAAGCCTAAAGCAAGTATGAATTCTGAGAAAGTCTTTGAATTTTTTATGTTGTTACTTAATAGGTATATATAATTACTTTTAGGGGAATACTTTATAGGAACAGAAGAGAATTCAGTTAAGTAATAGGTAGGTAAGTTTTTATTAGAAGACTTATCTATCTGTAAATTGCGTCGACGTGAAGTTCAAGTTAATTAGCTAGCTAGAAGTATTTAATATTTAAGAATTTCTCTAAGTTTATTTATCATTGTCTACAAGATTTATATTGTTGCATATTAAATTATATAGGTTTTATTAATGAAACTACACCAAAAGTTTATTTGTATATTGAAAAGTCGATATACTTCTGTGGAGAGTTTTTATTGGAACATATATATATTAATAATAGTTGTATGGACATTTATTGTTAAGATGAATATAGCTTATATATTGAAGATTTTTTATAGTTAAAAGATATTTTATGAAATTTATAAAGAGGAGTATATAGAAAATCTAGAATGGTTCATAGAACTATACATAAATGTTCAAATTGAAATGAAAATATATTGATTATGACTTGTAGACGAGTTTGACAATTATTTAACTATGTGCTATAATGTATAATCGAAAGAGGGTGTATAAAAATGGAACATACTACCACATTATCTTCCATAAAAACTAACATACAAAATCATGTTGGTCAAAGAGTAACTCTTAAAGCAAACAACGGACGAAAAAAATATGTTGTTAAGCAAGGTACTATTGAGAAGGCTTACCCTAGCATATTTTTAATTAGACTTGAAAGTGACACCCAGAGGACTGTAACCTTTAGTTACTCAGATGTTTTGACAAGGACTGTGCAATTAGTATTTGCGTAATATATTTAAGCCGATATCTTTAGGATGTCGGCTTTTAAATTTTCAATAATAGTTTCTATTTGAAGAATACAGTCGTATTCTTAACTATTGAGCAGTTATTTTGCTCACAACAATGATAATGATACTATGAAAGGGATACTAAGTCAATATCAATTTTTTATTCTTTCTATAAAAGTTAATAGTTTTTTCGAAATTAAGTTTGTAGAAAAAAAATTAGTAATAAACAAGGAAAGTTCTCATATCTTTATTAGTGTGGCTATATACTTAAAGTAGAAATGTAATGGAGGAATTATATGGGAGTTGAACTTGTTAAAGACACTATAGAATTCGAAAAATTGCTTGGAGAAAATGTAGTAAACCTCATACAAAAAGAAGAATATATTGTTCCAGATTCTCATCCTGACGTAAAGAATATTATTTCTGTAGATGTAAAGCCTGTAATAACAACTGAGGAAATTGTACAGGATAAAGTTTATGTAGAGGGAGTAATTCAGTACAGTATTTTATACATTGCAGATGAATCGGAGGAAAGAACAGAAGCTTTTAATTTAGTATATAAATCTAAGTTCAACGGGTATGTAGATATGCCTGGTTGTGAGCATGATATGAAAGCTGTTGTTAACTGCTTCGTTGAACATATGGAATGTAGAATACTAAATGAAAGAAAAATATGTTTAGAAGGTGTTTTAACAGTTAATGCTCTAGTGAAGGCGATACATGCCTTTGATTATGTAAAAGGTCTTTCAGATACAAAGAACACTCAGATGTTATACTATCCTCTAACTGTTGATAAAAAAATCGGTGCTGGAGATTGCAACCTTATAGCAAAAACTCAAATTTTAGTTCCTATAGAAAAGCCTCAGATAGCTAATGTTGTAAAGAATAACGTTAACTTTCATAAGAAGTCTATCAAAGTAATGGACGGTAAAGTTATTATAGAAGGCTCTGCAAATATAAAGTTTTTATATAAGGGCAAAGATACAAGGGAATTTGTAGCAGTAGAAGAAGAAGCTATGGTATCAGGTGAAATCCCAATAGATGGTGCAACTAGTGATATGTTAGCTTTGTCAGATGTGTCTATAGAATCTATAGAGTATAATGTAAGTGACGACGATTTAGGCGAATCAAGGGTGATCGATGTAGAAGTTCTCTTTAAAGGAACAGTAGAAATCATAGGTAAAGATGATATTGATATAATTGACGATGCATATTGTCCAGATGTAAGATTAAACCTAATGAAGAAGCCTTATGATTTGAATATAATTTTTGATCATAAGTATTTAGAGAATATAGTGAAAGATAATATTGAAATACCAGGAAATATGCCTAAACCTATAAATTGTCTTATGACAACTGGTGATATCTCTGTTGTTGAGAAAAAAATTATTGATGATAAAGTTTTGATTGAAGGATTAGTTAAAGCATCGGTAATTTATGAGACTAATAATGAAAATATTTATCTAGCTTCTTTGGATGAAGAACTTCCATTTAGCTGCTCTATTGATATTCCGGGTAGCAGAGTTGGTATGGATGTGATTGCTAACTTAAATCTTGAAAGTATTGAGGGAAGTATCGAAGCAAATACTATTGCAATTAAGTCAGTAGTAGGAGCAGATGTAACGGTAAAATATAATGCTCATAAGGAATTTATTGATGATGTTTCTGTTATAGAAGGAGAAGTTCCAAAGAAAAAAGCTAGTGTAACCATTTATACTATTCAAAATGGAGATACTTTATGGAAAGTAGCTAAGAAGTATTTTACAACAGTAGAGAGATTATCAGAGATTAACGATTTAGAGGTAAATGATAGTATTAAACCAGGAGAAAAACTCATTATTGAAGGAAGAGCAATTATTTAAATAGATAGTATTAATAACAATAAAGTGTCCAGAAGCCGAGCTTTTAGGACACTTTTATTTTTGTGTAACGGATATAACTTGATGAAATAATTTAGAAACTAGAGGTTTATAAAAACTCTCTTTTAGCCTATAATTTATTTATATAGGCTAAATGGAACCATGAAGATATTGGAATGAACTAGAGGAGTTGGAGGAGTAGCTATGTATGTTCGCGGCTATGCAAAGATAAATATAGCATTAGATGTTATTAGAAAAAGAGAAGATGGATATCATGATTTAAGAATGATTATGCAAACAATTGATCTATATGATGATATAGAGGTAACACCAATTGAAAAAGGAATAAAGATTGCATGCAATAAACCTTTTGTACCTTTGGATGAAACTAATATAGCTTGGAAGGCAGCAAAGCTATTTCAGGAGAAGTACAATATAGAAACAGGGGTTAATATTAATATTAAAAAGAACATTCCTGTTGCTGCAGGAATGGCAGGTGGAAGCACTGATGCAGCTGCAGTTTTAAAGGCTATGAGAAGTCTTTTCAAACCAGAGTTAACTGATGAAGAATTGATGAATCTTGGAGTTAAGCTTGGAGCTGATGTGCCTTATTGTATAGTTGGTGGAACTGCTTTATGTGAAGGGATTGGAGAAAAGATTACAAAACTAAAGCCTTTTAGAAACAAGATATTAGTTGTTGTAAAACCTAACTTTGGAGTATCAACAAAAGAAGTATATCAATCCTTAGATTTATCAAAGATCGATGAACATGTTAAGGTTAAAGAATTGCAAGAGGCTATGGCAAAAAGTGATTTAACTTATGTATGTAACAATATGAAAAACTTATTAGAAAGTGTAACGGTGAGCAAACATAAGATTATAACTAGTATAAAAAAAGACATGGTGAGAATGGGGTCAAAAGGGGCTATGATGAGTGGTAGTGGACCAACTGTTTTTGGCTTCTTCACTGATATGTTAAAAGCACAAAAGGCTTTTGAAGAACTAAAGACTAAATATAAAGAAACTTATATAACTAGAACGATTTAAGGAAAAACATATTAATTTGAATTAATCAATACTTAAAAATACTAGTTGCCTAGTGCAAGTTAATTTGATAAGGAAAAAAATATAGTTTGCAAATCTGTAAAAGAAGTATAAAGATGCAGTAAAAACATCTTTATACTTCTTTTATTTTATAAAAGGAATAAGAAGCTTAGAGCCTTTTTTTAGATAAAAAGAATCTAGTGAGTTTCTGATTATTATATAATCCTTAATAATGTTTGGGTTGCACATAGGATAATAAATATCTACTAAGTAATCTAAGGTACAATCTTCGCCAAGATGAATGTATATATACTCAGATAAAATGCAGATATATAAGTCGTATAGATATCCCATGGAGAATATAACAGTCATACAAAAGGATAGAGCTATTCCTAGAAGTACTAGTTTTATATCTCTTTCCATAAATGCTTCATAAAAAGAACCTAAGTTTATTAGGGATATTGATAATAAACCAGCTCTTATCGTATTCCTGTCTAGTGAATATAAGAATTTATCCAAGCATGTCACCTCTAGTCTATTGATTTAGATGTTATATTTAAGTTGTATATCTAAAGATTAGGAATAAGGGTCATATTTAGAGGTTATGGTTACCAGTTATATCTAAGAAGTATATCCTAATGGTTCAATTATATTCCACTGAATAATTTTAGCTACTTAGCAAAAAATACTTTTATGAATTATTTTAGAGGTGAAGGTATATGAGGATGATTGGAAACTTGGACTTTGATATTTATTTTCTGGTGTTAGTTGGTGGTTACGGTATGGTTCTATGGTTAGTTGATTCATATAAGTATAAAAATGAAAAGCAGGAAGCACTCGAGAAAAAAGCTAAAACTATAGGTATCACAACTATGAGCATAGCAGCTCTATTGTTTTTAACTCAGATATTTTTAAGGTAGGTGATTAAATTATGCATAATGAAAATCTTCAAGAACAAGTTGATGCTGATATAAACAAAAACAAAGCTTATTTAAAGAATTTGTTTAAAGATACAACGGATATAGTATATAGAGATTTTAAAATAAAAGATATTCCTGTTTTGCTAGTTTATATCGATGGAATGGCGGATAAGATTCTTTTAAATCATTTTATCGTAAATCCAGCAATGACCATGGAAGACAAGATAGCCAATGCTGCTGATATAAAGGATAATATTTTAACTGTTACAGATATTAAAGAAGCACCAACGTTTAAGGATGCTATAAATGCCATGTTATCTGGAGATACTTTGATGCTTATAAATGGCCTAGCAAATGCGTTAGTTATAGCATCAAGAGCATGGCCCACAAGAAGCATAGGAGAACCAGATGGAGAAACTGTTATCAGAGGTCCCAGGGATGGATTTAATGAAACTATAAGATTTAACACGGCGCTAATAAGAAGAAATATAAGAGACTCTAGATTAAAGGTTAAGGCGCAATCCATAGGAAGTCGTTCTAAAACCGATGTAGCAATAATGTATATTGAGGATATAGCGAATAAAGAGATTATTAGTGAGGTAGAAAGGAGATTAGATAACATTAATATAGATGCTATTCTTGACAGTGGTTATGTGGAGCAATTGATAGAGGATAATAGTAACTCAGTTTTTCCTCAGATTCAAAGCACTGAAAGACCGGATGTGGCTGCTGCAGCTATATATGAAGGTAGAGTTGCTATATTGGTAGATAACTCCCCTTTTGCACTTTTAGTTCCAGCGACATTGCCAACTTTTATGCAATCTCCTGATGACTATAATCAAAGATGGTTAAATACTGTGGTTATAAGACTGACTAGAACCTTTGCAGTGATACTCAGTCTTATTTTGCCGGGGTCCTATATAGCTGTCACTTCTTTTAATATAACAATACTTCCCACAAAGCTAGCCTATTCTATAGCTGCTACTAGGGAGGGGGTTCCTTTTCCAGCTTTTGTAGAAGTTATAATTATGGAAGTCGCCTTGATTGTCCTTATGGAGTCTATTGCAAGATTGCCTAAATCTATGGGGACTACTATAGGTATAGTTGGAGGACTTGTTATAGGTCAGGCGGCTGTTAGTGCAGGGATAGTTAGTCCAATTATGGTAATCATCGTTGGTGTAACTGCGATAACAACATTTATATCGCCAAACTATGGTATAACTAATGGCTTTAGACTTTTAAGATTTTTTCTAATAATATGTTCTATGATAGCTGGCATTTACGGGATTTTTGTAGGAATGGTTTTAATTTTAGTGCATTTGATAAGATTGGAGAGTTTTGGAATATCTTATTTATCCCCTATAGTGAATACTCACAAGGAAGATATGAAGGATTTATTTTTTAGGGCTCCAATTAGTAGTTTAAAAGCTAGACCTAAATTTCTTCATACTAGAGATAAGATAAGACAAAGGTAGGTGGGGAATAGAATGCAAGAGGGAAAATTAAATAATTTATCAAATCTTGATTTTATAAAAACTATATTTATATGTAACGTAGGTTTAGGAGGTTTTATTTTTGGATCCAACCTATCAAAAAGTGTTGGAAAAAGTGGGATGATATTCGTATTAGTTGCAGGCTTGGCGGTATATCTATCTATGTTATTGGTATATAAAGCTATGGAACTCAATCATTTTAGATCTTTTGATGTGGTGGTAGAAAAAGCTTTTGGTACTACCTTGGGAAAAGTATTTATTGTCGAAATGATAATAACGTTATTGATAATTACATCTATACAGTTGAGGGTTTATGCATTAGCAGCTGGGACGGTTCTACTAGAGAGGACAGCTGTAGAACTTATAATGGTTACATATCTTATAATTGCTATATACCTGGCAAGAGGAGGTTCGGAAAGTGTAGTAAGATTTAATCAGATAATTGCTTGGATTGTTATTGTACCTGTAGTTATTTTGTTAGTTTACTGCATGTTTAGAGGAGAAATTAAAAATGCTTTACCTTTTGTAGATCTAGAAAGGAAGGAAGTACTAACTGGTTTTAAGGATGGAATAGAAATCTTTGGTGCAATAATTTTAATATATTTTTTTATACCGCTATTAAAAGATAAAGAAAATGTACCTAAGGTTTTAACAAAAAGTATTTGTTTATCAACGATATATTATGTTTTTTTATTTTTCACCTTCTTAACCTTTTTTGGAGCACAAAAATTGGAGGATTTTCAATATCCATTTATATCGATGGTGAAAAATATTAACGAAGTATCAAGTTTTTTCGAACGGTTAGATAGTATTATAGTAACGATATTTTTACTTTCTACTATAACTGCCTTTTGTAATTTGTTTTATTTCTTATCAGAACTTATTAAAAAAATATTTTGCTTTAGCTATTCAGGCTTTGCAATGACAATATCTATACCACTTGTGTATTTGCTTTCTAGATTACCTCAGAATATAGCGGCAGTGAATGCTATAAGGACTTTAATATTACCTTTATTACTAGCTATAAATTTAGTGATAATTCCGATTTTGATCATACTGTCTAGTAAGAAAAGGGGGGAGAATCATGAGAAAAAATAGGCTTATAGCTGGTATAATTACGGTCTCAATATTTTTGACCGGTTGTGTTGATCGTGTAGAAATTGACAGAAGAAATATAATATCGATTTTAGGTATAGATATAGGAAAAGAAATCGTTAAAGAAAAAGAAATAGCAGAAAAGATTGATCCAAGCGATCCTTTTGCACAGAAAGAAATAAAAAAGCTAAAAATTACTTATGGTTTTCCTGATGTTAGTTCCTTAGGAGAGAGTAAGGGGACACAGACAAAGGTTTTATATTTTACATCAGAGGCGTACTCTATGGAAGATGCAATGGTAAAAAACACCTCTAAAAGTAGTAGAAAGCTTAATTATGGAATGGAGAGGGCACTTGTAATCTCTCAGGATATATTTAAGTATGAAGATACCTTTAGGGAAGTTTTAGATTATATTTCAAGGAACAGTAGTATAAATAAATCAATGTATGTAATAGCTTGTGAAGGGCGAGCTGAAGATTATATAAAATATAAGCCTAATGCGGAAGCGAATCTTGAAAATTTTATATCTGGATTAATGGAAAATACCCAAGAAAATGCATCGATCATTGCAGTTAAGTTGAATGATTTTATTACGACTTTAGATAAAAATGGTAACGCCATTTTGCCAAGAATTCAATATGATGTTACAAAGGATGAAGTAAATCTTACTGGCTCCATTTTAATTAAGGATTATAAAGTTGTAGAAGAATTAAATGACTTAGAATCAGGTGTTATAAAGCTTCTTAAAGGTGGGAGTGGCAGTATTAGTAAGGTTATATATTATAAAGGACATCCATTAGATTTTACAATAAAGAAGAGTAAGACAAAAATAAAGACAAATACTAATAATCCAGATAAGCTTGTGTTTGATTTAAAATTAACAATGGAAGGGGATATTTCTGGTTATTATTATCACGATAGGCTAGAGGATCCTAACTTAATAAGCGACATAGAGAAAAATTTCAACGAAGCTATAGGAAAAGAATGTGCAAGAATTATGAAGTTCAAGCTACAAGATAATGTTGTTGATTTTGTGGGTTTAAGCGATAGTATAGAGGCATTTCATAATCCTACATGGATTAAAATAAAGGAAAATTGGGATGAGGTATATAAAAATTCTGAAATCAATATTTCTGTAGACACAAAGGTAAAAAGAATAGGATTAACAAAATAAACCTAATAGCGAACTACACTTGTTTTTTAGTAGTAATAATATATCTGCTAGATACAAGTGTAGTTTTTGATGGAATATTTTTAGTTAAAGTTTCAAATACTATGAATATAAAAGTAAATATATGTAAATAATAGCAGTAGAGAGAAGAAAAGGAGAGGTGTGTATGAAGAAACTTTCTGTTGTTATTATAATTTTGTTAATTGTATTTTTGGCTATACCAAGTAATGAGGAAGTACAAGGTATTATTGATGGAAGAAATGTTATAACCCAACAGGTGAAAGATACTAGTGAAATAGGAGTTCTTAACACTAAAGAACAAAATGAAAATGGACAAGTTATGCAAGAAGAAATTGCAAAAAAGTTAATTAGATTTCATGTAATTGCAAATAGTGATAGCGATGATGATCAGAAATTGAAGCTTAAGGTGAGAGATGAAGTGTTAAAATTTATTGCGCCTAAGCTCAAGGAATCAAAATCTATTGATGAATCTAGAGGTTTGATTATGGAAAATGATCAAAATATAAAAAATATAGCAAAAGAGATAATAAATAAAAATGGATATAATTATTCAGTAAAAACAACGCTAGGACAATGCAATTTTCCAGTTAAAGAATATGGTAATATAATTTTGCCTGCAGGAGAATATGAAGCTTATAGAATTGTCATAGGTGATGGTGAAGGTAAGAACTGGTGGTGTGTTATGTTTCCACCTCTATGCTTTGTTGATATAACAAAGGGACAAGTTGCTTATGAGGAAACAAAGGAAGAAATGAAGACAGTATTAAATGATGAAGAATATAGTTATATAGATAAAGAAAAAGATTCAAGTAATGAAAGTTTGCAAAGTAAAGAAGAAAACAATGATAGTGCCCAAAAGGAAGAGTCAGCAATGGAAGAAGATAAAAATGAGTCTGGTAATAATGATGAAGAAAATAAAAATGATGGGGAAGATACAAAGATTGAAGTTAGATTTAAAGTAGTAGATGTGATTGATGATATATTTAATAAGTAGTATTAAAATACCATATAAGTTTTTAATAGGTTTTAAATTTAGGTGACTTAAGTTTTTGAGTCACCTTTTTAAATTAAATTAAAAATTTGCGAAAAATATATTAAGTGATTGTTGAATGAAAACGATATACTGCGTATAATGAAAAAATAATTGAATAGCATTGCAAGGAATAGAAATGTAAATCACAGATAAAATTTGTGATATTTATGTAATCCGCTTATTACAATTCTCTTTACAATGATTACAAGGAGGAATTACGAATGAAGAAGAATAAAATTTTTAAGAAACTTTTAGTAGGTGTATTAGTGGCAACTTTAATTCCTGGTATTTTAGGGTGTAGTAATAAAAATATTAAGGATGAATCAGTAAATAAAAGTGGTGAAAAGGTTACTTTAAAAATGCTTTGGTGGGGAAATGATAAAAGAAAGGGAATAACAGAGGATGTTATTAAACTATATCAGAAGAATCATCCAAATGTGGAATTTCAAACAGAAAGTGTTTCTAGTACAGCTGATATAAAAAAAGATTTAGCTTTGAAAACAGCAGAAGGTGAAATCCCAGATATTATACAAATGGATTTGGACTTTATATATAATTATGCTGAGCGTAAGCTGCTAGAACCTCTTGATTCTTACATTGATCAGAATGTTTTAAATCTTTCTGATGTGGACGAAGCGTCTCTTGAAGGTGGAAGGCTTAATGAACAATTATATGGGGTACCTCTGGGGATTAATGCTTATTGCCTAGTTGTAAACCCAACTGTGTTTGAAAAAGCTGGAGTAGGTATTCTTGAAAATGGTTATACCTATGATGACTTGTATAAGACAGCAAAAGAATTAAAAGCAAAGATAACAGATTCGGATTTTTATCCGATAGCAAACTTTATTGATTTTAATAGTTTTGTTAGATCAAAAGGTAGTTTTTATTTTGGAGAATCCGGTACAGAACTAGGTTATACTGATGATAAAATTATGGCAGAATATCTTTCTATTCAGAAAAAATGGGTAGATGAAGGGCTTATTGTGCCACCAAGTAATAAGACGGACAAAAATACATTAATTGCATCTGGTAAATCTGCATTGATGTACGGTACTAGTAATAGTGCTGCTGGAATAAGTAAAACGGCAAAAACAGTTATGAAGATAATAACTGTTCCTTCAGTTACAAAAGGAAATATAACTAGTTCTATTAGACAATCGATGTTTTTTAGTGTGTCGTCTTATTCTAAATATAAAAAAGAGGCTGTAGAATTTATTAACTTTTTTACAAATGATTTAGAAGCTAATAATATTTTGATGGGAGATAGGGGGGTTCCAATTTCTGATAAGGTTAGTGAGAGCCTTCAACAAAAAATAACTGAAGCTGATAAGCAGCAATATACCTTTATGGAATATATTAAGCAACATCCTAGTTCAGTAAAAGTAAATCCACCAAATCCTAATACTTCAGGGAATGTGAATTCACTTTTATCAATTTTATATAATGATGTGATAAGTGGAAAAACCACACCAGAGGAAGCTTCAAAAAAGTTTCGAGAGAAAGGGAACAAGATACTAGAAGGTTTCAAAGGGGGGCAATAATATGAGAATGACAATTCGCAGAAAATTATATGGTGGGTTTTCTATAGTACTAATGTTTTTGATTTTTGTATTTATAGGAAGTTATGTATTAACTAGTAGAATAAATAGTAGTTACTCAAACTTAATTGGTAATACTGTAACCATCGTAAATCATATTAAAGGTTTAAGTAGTGCAATTAGTGAAGAGCAAGCTAGTGTAAATTATTATCTTATAACTGGAGATCCAGTTTATCTAGAGGCTTATCAACAAGCGTTTAATAGCTATAATGAAAAAAGTAAAGTAATTGCTGAACTTATAAATGATAAAGAAGGTTGGAGAACTCTGCAAGGGTTAGACTTAATTCAAGAGCAATATGTTATTGCTGCAGATCAAATGATTGATGATAAAGGAAAAAATAAAGTTGAAAAGTATACCTCGTCAGCTGGGAGTCAAGGAAAATTAGTTCAAACTTTTAGTGCAGTTTCAGAGGAATTTGTTAAAACTCAAGAAGATATTTTAAGTAAAGAGATTGATGATACTAAAAAGATGGCTGATTCCGCAAAAATAATTATCACAGTTATTACTCTTATTGCATTAGTGTTGGGACTGTATATATCACTCTGGATTAGTAATTTAATTTCAAAACCGATTATAAAACTTTCTAAAGAGGCTGCTAAAATTGCAGAAGGTGATCTTACAGGTGAAGAAATAAAAAACAATAGTGATGATGAAATTAGTGAATTGGTGAAAGCTTTTAATAAGATGACCAATGGTTTAAGGGATATATTAGCAGAGGTTGGAGCAGCAGCTTCACAGGTAGCTGGATCAGCAGAAGATTTATTCGAGGGATCAAAACAAAGTAAAGAAGCGATAAAATATGTTGCAACTATTACACAAGAAGTTGCAACTGGGACAGATCGTGAAGTTGTTAGTGTAGATGAAGGTGTGCAATCAGTACGTGAAATGAATAATGAAGCTAGTGCAATTGATACAAAGTCCTATGATGTAAGAGAGCAAGTGGTTAAGGCTTCTAATGTGATAGTAGAGGGGAATGAAGCAGTTCATAAAGCTGTAAGACAAATGAATTCTATTCAATATACGGTAGCTGAGATTGCGAAAATAGTTCGTGAACTTGGAAATGAATCTAATAAGATAAATGAGATCATTGGATTAATTACAGATATTGCATCTCAGACTAATTTACTTTCACTAAATGCATCAATAGAAGCGGCAAGAGCAGGAGAAGCCGGAAAAGGTTTTGCTGTTGTAGCGTCAGAAGTAAGTAAGCTTGCTGATCAAACAGCAACTTCTGGAAAGCAAGTATCGGAAGTTATTAATAATATCTTAATAAAGACTAATAAAACTATAGATGCGGTTATACAAAGTGAACGAGAAGTTAGAGATGGAATTGAAGCTGTTAATAAAGCAGGAACATCTTTTGAAATAATAGAGAACTCTATTGGTGAAGTAAGAGATACAATTGAAGATGTTTCAATAGCGTGTAAGCATATGAGCAAAGATACAGAACAACTAGTAGAGAACTTTGAGACTATCAATGAAATAACAAAAAATGTTGCAGAAGGTTCAAGGAATGTATCTGCATATACTGAGGAACAGTTAGCAACAATGGAAGAAGTAGAAAACTCAGCTGCTATGTTAAGTCAAATGTCATCACATTTACTTGAACTTATCAGCAAGTTCAGAATAAAGTAGAATAATGTAAGTTACTCAATGGATAAATTGGTTTAAGGATTCCAATAGAATAAGAAATTTCTTGCATAAAAAAGGCTTAAGTCCTAAGAGATAACTGGACTTAAGCCTTTTGAATTATCCAAAAGTGATTTTAAAAGTTTATAAATATCTTCTGCACTATTAGGCTTTGAAAAATTTTGGCAATTTCTTTTCATTGAGATGAGCTTTGAGTCAGATTCTATAAGCTTTTTAATAGTTGATATATAGTATTTATCTTCAACAAGATCAATTGCAAGGTTATGTTTAGTTAAAAATTCGATATTTCTTACTTCTTGCCCTGGGAGTTTTGAAATTATCGCCATTGGCAATTCACATATAAGTGCTTCAGTGATAGTTAATCCACCAGGCTTTGTAAGAAGAAGATCGCTAGCTTGCATGATTTTATTAACGTCTTGTGTATATCCTAAAATTCTAGAAGAATCATGGGTATAAGTTTCCTTAAGTTCTATAAGTTTGTTATATAATTTTTTATTTGTTCCACAAATAACAATTAGTTGAACATCGATTTGTTCTTTTATGAATTTTTTATAGATATCAGATATATTGCCAAGACCTAAACTTCCCCCCATAAGAGTTATTGTTTTTCTATTTGGATCTAAATTGTATTTTTTTAGAGTTGAAACTCGGTCGAATTTTTTTAAAAAATTATTTTCAATTGGTATTCCTAAAGGGTAAATAATTTTTTTATCTATACCTCTCTCTACCATTTCATTTTTCATATCCTTGTTTGAGACTATGTAAGCGTCTGTGCCTGGATGAAGCCAAGTAGCGTGAGGTGCATAGTCTGTAAGGACAGTGATAGCTGGGCAGCTTATATTGTATTCTAATTTTAAACACGATATTATATTTGCAGAAAAAGGATGGGTAGCAATTAAAAGATCTGGATTCCAGTCTTTTATCAGTTCACTGATCCTGCTAGCTATAATCTGATTAAATTTAGACAAAACAGAATAAGTAAAACCAGTGTCCTCGAGAGTATCTACATCAGTAGATTTATATAATTTCTCAAAAATAGAAGGGGATATTTTCAAACTTTGAAGATAACTTCCAACTATTACTTTATCTAAAACAGGATTAATAACCTTTATAGTATCTATGATTTCAACCTTTGAATCTGGTTCCTTTTGGAGTATTTTATTTTTAATTGCATTTGCAGCGTGGCCATGACCACCGCCAACTGCTACTGAAAGAATCATTGTATTCATATACATCCACCTTAATTAAAAGAAATTGATAAGATATTTATGTCAGTATAAGTATTATATACTTTAATGACAATAAAATAAAGATTTATAATGTTATGAATTTCAAATAGTGGTTAAAAAAAAGAAATAAATAACTTTTCAATAGATTAATTTAAGAATCTTGTCCTTACCTAATAATATTCACGAATATTCAGTTATATTTGCATTTTCATATACTGTGGAATGTGGTTTAATAATATATTAGATGGATGAGCAAAATATAGGAGGGGGACAATGAATAAGAATATAGCAGTTATTTTTGGAGGACAATCATCAGAGTATGATATATCTTTAGCATCAGCAGCTTATGTGCTAAATAATATAGATAAAACAAAATACGGGGTTTACCCTATAGGGATTTCTAAGGAAGGTTTATGGTATGAATATACCGGATCTATAGATAAAATAGAGGATGGATCTTGGATTAATGACGAATATTACAAAATACCAGATGGGGAGAGGGTGTTATTCAATAAAGAAGTAGATGTGGTATTTCCACTTTTACATGGTTTTTGTGGAGAAGATGGAACTATTCAGGGATTATGTAAACTTTTAAGGCTTCCTTGTGTAGGTGCTAGTGTTTTATCGTCAGCATTATGTATGGATAAGGCTTATTCAAAATACATACTAGAGGATTTTAACATAAATGTTACTCCTTATGAGGTGATAGAAGAAAGAGAATACTTAAATAACAAAAGTAGTTATAAAGAAAAAGTTATTAAGAAATTAGGGGAAGAGGTTTTCGTGAAACCATCTAATGGTGGATCTAGTGTAGGGGTGTCGAAGCTTAAAGCAGAAGATAGTTTTGAAGTAGCTATTGAAAAAGCTTTTAAATACGATAAAAGAGTTTTAGTTGAGAAAGCAATAGCTGCAAGAGAGATAAAGGTGGCAATTATTGAGGATGGTATAGAACTTAAAACAAAAATAGGTGAAGTTGTTTATAAGAATTCTAATAAGGAATTCTATGATTATGAGGTGAAATATACTGAAGGAATGAATGAATTAATAGTTCCTGCAAAACTTGAAACTGAAGTTATGGATAAAATTGAAGCACTGGCACTTAAAGCATATAAAGTATTAGATTGTAGGGGGATGGCTAGGGTAGATTTCTTTATAGATAGATATACTAGCGAGATTTATTTAAATGAAATCAATACCATTCCTGGCTTTACAAGGTTCAGTAGTTTTCCAAAATTATGGGAAGTTGCAGGAGTAACTCCTACGGAATTGATAAATATATTGATAAAAAATGCTGAATAAAAGAGTTTCAAATATGCACTAAAAAATAATTATATAATTTTTGAATAGAGCCTTGAAGTATTAAAATAGTGGCTGAAAAGGAGCATTATGAAAAGAGCGATTATAACAATTTCTAGTAAGCAAAGTATAGAAGACGAAAAAATAGAATCAATAACACCTGGTCAGTTCTATGAACGTAATGGGGGATATTATGCAGTTTATAAGGAAACTGAGATATCTGGCATGAAAGGGACCACTACCACATTAAAAATTAAAGATGGAAAAGTTATTCTCATAAGAACTGGCACAACCAAAGGTAAGATGGAGTTTGCTGACAATCATCATTACATGTGTATATATAGCACACAATATGGGGATATTGAATTACAAATGCACACAAAGTCTGTAGATATTGATGTCAATGAAAATGGTGGAGAGGTATTTATAGATTATTCTATTAATCTGGATCAAGATATGCCTATTTTTACTAAGATGCATATCAATATAAGAACTATGAAGGATGATGAGGAGGAAGGGATTAAATAATTATAAAAAAATGTGGAATTAAATTATAAGATTGTGGATAAAATCACCTAATGAGGTGAGAATTCTGGATAAAAAACGTTATTATAAGATTATAAAAGCTATCTGTGATGAAAATAATATACAAACAGAAGAGCTTATTCATATATTACAAAACAAAAATTTTAAATATATATTTCTTTTAATATTAAAAAATAATAATTGTATAGAATATGATGAATTACAGAAGCTTTTTAATCTTAAAACAAAGAAATCTATAAACTACGGATGTAAAAAAGCTAAAGAGAGTTTATTAATAAATAAAGAATTTAGAAATTTGTATTACGAGTATGAAAAAAATATATATGAAAAAATCCAAGAATAGTCGAAAAATTACGGAAAAAAATGAAAAGTTGAAATAAAATAAAAAAAGGCTGGCAAAAAACAAAGATTTATGTTAACATAATGGATATGTTTTTAACAAGCAATAAGAACCCTATTTTATAGGGTAATTTTAATTATAATATATATAATGATTGTTGTCAATAGGTTTAGTAGATTATTTTAGGAGGAATTGGTAGATGAAAAACACTAAGTTCATATTCGTTACCGGCGGAGTTGTATCAGGTCTCGGAAAAGGGATTACGGCAGCGTCACTTGGAAGACTATTAAAAAATAGAGGATTGAAAGTATCAATACAAAAGTTCGATCCTTATTTAAATGTTGATCCAGGTACTATGAGTCCATATCAACATGGAGAGGTATTTGTAACTGACGATGGAGCTGAAACAGATTTAGATCTTGGTCACTATGAAAGATTTATTGATGAAAATTTAACGAAATCCAGTTCAGTAACAAGCGGTAAAGTATATTGGAGTGTTTTGTCGAAGGAAAGAAGAGGGGATTACCTAGGTGGAACTGTTCAAGTAATTCCACACATAACAAACGAGTTAAAAGAAAGAGTATATAGAGTAGCAAAGGATAAGGATGTAGATGTTGTTATCACAGAAATTGGTGGTACTGTTGGAGATATTGAATCTCTTCCATTCCTTGAAGCTATAAGACAAATTAAATATGATGTAGGTAGTGAAAATGTCTGTTACATACATGTTACTTTGGTTCCACACTTAAAGATGGGTGGAGAGTTAAAAACAAAACCAACTCAACATTCTGTTAAAGAGTTAAGAAGTATAGGTATACAACCAGATGTTATAGTTTGCCGTTCAGAATTAGAAATTTCCGATGATTTAAAAGCTAAGATGAGTTTATTCTGCAACGTTGATAAAGAAGCTGTTATCCAAAACTTAGATGCTAGACATTTATATGAAGTTCCATTAATGTTACATAAAGAAGGATTAGATGATTATGTAATTAAGAAATTAAATATTAACTGCGATCCTGTTGATAATACAGAATGGGAAGCTATGGTTGAAAAAATATTAAACCTTAAAAATGAAGTTAATATAGCTTTAGTTGGTAAGTATGTAGAGCTTCATGATGCATATATTTCTGTAGTTGAATCTTTAAACCATGGTGGCTTTGCAAATGACAGTAAAGTTAACATAAAATGGGTTAATTCTGTAGAACTTGAAGATCAAGATGTAAATGAAGTATTAAAGGATGTTGATGGAATTTTAGTACCTGGAGGCTTTGGAGATAGAGGAGTTGAAGGTAAAATATCTGCAATAAAATATGCAAGAGAAAATAAAATTCCATTCTTCGGTATATGCCTAGGAATGCAATGTGCAGTTATTGAATATGCTAGAAATGTAATTGGTCTTGACGGAGCACATAGTGCAGAAATAGCACCAAATACAAAATATCCAGTTATAGATTTAATGCCAGATCAACAAGATATTGATGAAAAAGGCGGAACTATGAGACTTGGTTTATATGCTTGTAGGTTGTTAAAGGGTACTAATGCAGAAGCTGCATATGGAGATAATCCCATATATGAAAGACATAGACATAGATATGAATTTAACAATGAATTTAGAACAGAACTTACTGAAGGTGGATTAGTTTTATCAGGAACAAGTCCAGATACAAAACTTGTTGAAATTGTAGAAGTAAAAGACCATCCATGGTATGTAGCAGTTCAATTCCATCCTGAGTTAAAATCTAGACCAAACAATCCTCATCCATTATTTAGAGATTTCATCAAGGCGTCCTTAGATAATAAAAAATAGTTTTAGTTAAGAAGATTGCATATAGTGATGTTGGTTCGCTATAAATGCAATGTATGGAAACTTTAAGTAGTAGTTCAAATGGAAAATCCCTTCTAGACAATAAATGCTTTAGTAATAATTGTTTAGAAGGGATTCTTTTTTTATTATTTATAAAATGTCTTGTGGAAGCTGCCGTGGATAACTAAAAAATATAATAGCTTATTGAAATTATTTTACAATAGTAGTTGTTGCAAGCTATAGCCCAAAGCTCTCATTCTATCAATAACAGTAGCTAGTATACTGGTATTAGTACTAGATACACCATGAAGAAGATAAATAGCTCCAGGATGGACGGAGGATATTATTTTGTTTAATGCAAAAACTGGGTCAGGTTGATTATTGGTATCCCAATCATTATAGGCAAAACTCCAAAACACTGTCGAATATTTTAATTGTTCTAGGAGACATAGTGTTTTATAACTATAATATCCAGAAGGGGGACGAAGCATTTTGAGTATATCTTTACCTGTTACGGATTTGTATTTATTTTCTACTCCTAGTATTTCAGCATTAAATAATGCTGGAGTGTCAGCTAAATCAGGAAGCGTAGGATGATTTACTGTATGGTTTGCAACTATATGCCCCTCATTTACCATTCTTTTAATTAAAGTAGGGTTGTTATCGATATAATTTCCTGTAACAAAAAATACAGCTTTAACCTCTTTGTTTTTTAAGGTGTCTAGAATTGTATTGGTATAACCAGCTTCATAGCCTAAGTCAAAGGTTAGATAAATAACTTTTGAGTTGGAGTTAAATATATAGTAACCATTGAACTTTGATATTTCAGTATTAGCTGCTGGTATAACGTTCTGAGGAGCAGGAATATAATACCAAGATAAAGTGGTGTTGTCATATATTGAGCAGTCTAATGAAGTAGGGATTGTTGATTTTTTAAATATCCATTGATTGTTTCCAAGCTTATACCAACCATTACTTTCTTGGAAAATATTAATTATACTGTCTTGAGGGAGAGTTCTTACAATATCTAAAGAATTAGAAGGACCAATAAATATATTTGAAGAAGTTTCTATTACTTTAGAAATATTTGTTGTGTCTTTGGATATAAATATTTCTATAGCTTCTAATCGCAAAGATTTACCTGTGGTACCAGCAATTGAACCATCTCGTTGCCAAGGAAGCCAACCTAAACCTTGAACGTGTGCTCTATACTCCACGTGATAGCCAGTAGGCATGTTTTCTAGTATCATTGATATTGCTTCAAGTCTTTTGCTTTGTCCAACAGTACCGCTGGTTGCACCATCATAAAACCAATCTTGCCACCCAATATCTTGAATATGAGATTTATATTTAATTCTTGCACCTAATGGGGCATTTGCCAACTGGATTTTTACTGCTTCAAGTCTTTTGCTTTGTCCAACAGTACCGCTAAGAGTACAGTTGTATACTGAATTTTGCCAACCTAAGTCTTGGATATGAGATTGATAGATTACACCAACATCGTCTTTTAAGATAAAAATTTCTATTGCCTCTAATCTTTTAGATAACCCGACGGTTCCTGCAACTTGTCCATCTAATACCCAATTTTGCCAACCTATATCTTGTACATGAGCTCTATAGGCTACATGGTAGCCTAAAGGTAACCCTTCTAAGGCTATAGAGATAGCCTCGAGTCTTTTGCTTTGGTTAACTAGCCCACTAACAGCTCCATCGTAAACCCAATTTAACCATCCGAAATTTTGCATATGACATCTATATTTAATTTTTGCTCCTGTTGGAGCATTTAATAAGTTTATTCGTATTGCTTCTACTCTTATAGATTGTCCAACTGTTCCACTTAATTGACCGTTACTAACCCAGTTTTGCCAACCGGTATTTTGAAGATAACATTGATAGGTTACTCCTAAATTACTAATTGATGAAATATTCAAATACATCACTTCCTTTAACAATAATGTATTCGAAGATAAATAAAATGTTATTGATCAATAATATGATTTTTGAAAAAACTTTGATATTTATAAGAGGTGGTGATATATCTTGAAATTTTATGAAAGAAAAAAACCGGAACGAATTAATTAATTTGCTCCGGATAATGTTTTAGGATTGTATATCGTTTAGAATTTTTTTTGCAATTGCATCAACATCCAAAGAATCATCTACCTGTAGTGGAACTTTATGACTAAATCCTTTTGCTTCGCCTGTTAAATAGACTATTTCACCTGTTGTTTCATCAACCTTTTTTAAAACCCTAGCAACATCACCAGCTTTTACAAGCAATGTCTTTCCTTTAGAAGTTGGAACTTGGTGATTTTTTGTGAATTTAATTTGTTGTCCTATCTTTACTTTCATATTGCATTTTAATGAGTGAATTGTTATTCATAAGACACTCATTAAAGCTATCCCCCTTTCAATTAGGCATTGTAATTAATATAGATTTATATATTTTTTTAAACCTCAATTTATAAATTTATACTATAAACGATTGATGCTAATCCAAATACCAATAAGTTCTATGTAGAATCCTTATTGGAACATAGATAGCCTAATTTTATTATCGGTTGTTTCTATATAATTATTAATATATTTTAATTAGAGTTCAATTATTTAAGTAACTTTTAGCTTTTTAATAGAATAAATAAGTTAACTTTTAAATGAAAAAATTTTAATTTTAGCATTAGAGGTCTAATTATAGATGCTAATAGCCTAAATCAAAGTTATTAGTTAAATTTATAGCCTTGCTTCTTTGGTGTAATAGTAAAAAGATTTTTCGATGTTTTTAGTTATGGCTACGGGTATCTATATTAAGGGTTAAATAAATAAAATACATTACAACAAACGATAAAAAACGTCATAGTTATACAAAAACTAACTAAATGTTTAAAAGAATTATTCGATACTTTAAATGTGATTGAAGAGTAGGGTTGAAAATGCCTGTGAAAAAAATTCAATTTTATTCAAATTTAAAACATAAAATTTTTACGGAGGTTAAAAGTAGATGGACATATTTCTGGTTATAGGCGTTGTTACAGGTTTACTTGCAGTAGTTGTTGGTATGATTGTTAAGGGGGCGGATGTAACAGTTTTATTAAATCCTGCAGCGGCAATAATTATAATTATTGGAACTATAGCAGCAGTAATGAATTCCTTCCCGAAAAAAGATTTTCTTAGAATTCCGAAGATAGCACGTGTACTATTTAAAGAAAGTAAGACTGACGATCCTGTTGAAATCATAAAACAGATAATTGAAATGTCTCAAACAACAAGAAAGAATGGATTGTTGGCACTGGAAAGTGTTGTACAAAGTACAGAGAATAGATTTATGAGAAAAGGACTTGAAATGGTAGTAGACGGTATAGAACAAGACTATATTAGGGAAGTTCAAACTATTGAAATAGAGCAAATGGAGGAAAGACATCGCTCTGGTGCATCTATTTTTACCACTGCTGGTGGTGCTGCTCCAACCCTTGGAGTTCTTGGTGCGGTTATAGGACTAATAGGTGCTCTTGGAAACTTAAATGATACTGAGAAACTAGGGCATATGATAGCTGCAGCCTTTGTTGCTACGTTATATGGTATTTTCTTTGGATATGTAATATGCCACCCATTCGCATCAAGATTAAAAAGAAAATCACATGAAGAAATTAGTAGTATGTATATTATTTTAGAAGGAATTCTTTCGATTCAAGCTGGTGAAAACTCAAAGAGTATTGAAAAAAAATTGACAGGTATGCTAGAACCTAAAGATAGAGCTAAATTTGAGGAAGAATCCAATGGCCCAAATAAAGGAGAATAAGAATGAGTAAGAAAAAACAACATCATGAAGAGCATGTGGATGAAACCTGGCTTATTCCTTATGCAGATATGCTTACTCTTCTATTAGCACTTTTTATTGTTATGTTTGCTATGAGTAAACTCGATAATCAAAAAGTTAGCCAAGTTAGCCAACAACTTAATGCAATTTTTGCAGGTGGGAGTGGCATAATTCAAAGTAGTAGTGGTGCTGACAGTAGCAGTATTGCTAACGCTATTGTAGAAGCTGCACAGGAAGCGGCTGCAAAAGCTGCAGCTGGAAATGCTGAAGAAGAAAATAAAATGCATGAGTTAAAAGCTAAACTTGATCAAGAGATAGCTAGAGAAGGATATTCTGATAAAGTTATAACTGAGTTAAATAAGGATGGTTTGTATATTTCTATTCAAGACGTTATTCTTTTTAATTCTGGAGATGCTAATGTATTGAAAGAAGTATCGCCCTTATTAACTGAGATATCACATTTAATAAGGGATATAGATAACAGAATCAGGATTGTAGGACATACAGACAATGTTCCCATTAGCACAGTTAAATTTAGATCAAATTGGGATTTAAGTGCCATGAGAGCTATTAATGTAATGAACTTTATGGTTGATACAGGAAAGCTTAATCCTGAGAAAGTATCTATACAAGCATATGGTGAATATATGCCAAGGTTTGATAATTCCACTGCAGAGAATAGAGCAAGAAACAGAAGAGTAGAGATATTTATTATACGATAATGAACAATGCACCACTGGATGTTAGATTTTATCCAATGACTACTATCCGTAACACTCCCATCTTCTACAAGGTGGGAGTTAGCGGCTACTACGTCCCTGGATAACGATTTCTAAGTTTCATATGGAGTAAAAAACTCCACCTGAAACTTAGAAATCTGTTTATATCTAGCATTTGTGGTGCATTTCATTTTAATTAAGATATTTTAGTATTGAGTTTATAATAAATAGATTATTTTATACTAATGTCATCTAGAGCTACATTACCAACACTCTTTGTATAAGTAAGTCTTACTTGTATAGTATTTTGAGGTATTGTATAAGTTTTTGTAGTTCCTGTTATTGGGAGTGATGTTATATTGGCTACTGTTGACCAAGAAGTACCATCATATTTTTCTACAAGTAATGCAGAAGTTGAGTTTGTTCCATTGCCTTTAATCCAAAAACTTAAAGTACCTTGAGTTGATAGGGTGAAAGTCGGTGTAGTGACTCTGTTATTAGTACCTTGCATTTTTATTGATGGAGAAGACTTTCCATAGTTACCAGTAGTGGTATATACAGCTAGTCCTGATGAGAATATCCAATTTGTTGGGATTCCAGAGGATATTGCAGAACTTGTTCCACGTACTGTAGTAAAGCCTTCACTTATTAATGTTACTGTACCTGTGCCGGTCGAAGAAGCTGAAACAGTAACTTCACAAGTAGCTGTTTTTGCACCATCAGTAGTTTTTGCTGTAATTATAGCTGTTCCAAGGCTAATGGCTGTAATTGTACCACTACTAACTGTTGCTACAGAAGTATTGCTACTTGTCCAAGAAATGGATTTGTTTGTAGCATTGGTAGGAGCAATGGTAGCTGTTAATGTTTGAGTTGCTCCAGCGGTAAGCGAAAGTGAGGTTTTGTTTAGTGAAACTCCTGTTACACTAACAGTTGTAGTTCCTGTTCCACTTCCACCAGTGCTTGTAGAGATTGGACCTTGTGGTGCGTTATATGCCCCATAAGCGAAAGTATCCGTATTCCAAGGATTATAAGAAGGTGTTGCCCATGGTTCTGCTTGGGATTCTGTTTTTTCTATAGTAGCCATTGGGGTATCTGTAGCAATGCCTTTAGTATGATTTATTCCATCGAATCCAACATATGATTCTGGTGTAGAAAGCCAATCTACTATATTTATTGAAAGAGTGGCAGCATTACCTGCACTTGTATAGCCTGCATGAGTTGATTTTGAATTCCCAGTTCCTTCGTGTTTATATTTAGTTGTTGCATCTTCGATTGGAGATGAATCACCTATGAAAGCTGCTTTACCTGCACTTGGTTTTGAAATTGCAACGAAGGCACCTTCTTTTTCTCCTCCAAAGTATAAGCCAGTATCAGCTGCACTTCCCCATTTGCTAGGTTTATCTGTTGATGATAAATAAACTAAGCCTTTTGCTTTACTTCCATCTACTATAGCTAGAGTTGAGCCTGCTGCCATTAAAATAGGTTTAACACCGGCTGTTATACCTTCAGAATCAGTAGTGCTTCTTATTCCGCTAAATCCAGCAGTTAAATTAATAGCATTAAATCTAAATCTTAATCCAAAGTTTTCGGCAAGCCAACCTTTAGTAGCATCTTGAGGATTTCTCATATCTCCGTAAGTTAAGCCCATATTATATATAGTGCTGTTGGATCTGTTATAACCGTTATACACTTCTGTTGAATCCCAAGTGTTCATATTTCTATCTGCATTATAATGGTCTGATATAAGATAAAGACCTTTTCCTGAATCGACAAATTGCTTTAATGCAGAACGCTCAGAAATGGTTAAAGGTCTATTTGCTTCTGCCATAATAAATACATCAGCGTCTTTTATAGCATCATATGTAATTACTGCTTCGTTTGAATCTACATTAGAAGTTTGTCTATCATCATAGTAACGAATGCAGCCATCACCATTTTTATCGATACCTCTGTATTCTTTTACAGTGTAACCGTGATTTACTAGATCGTCAGCGAAATCTGAAAAACCTCCATCGAGCACCCAATCTGCTTGACCTGCTGTTTCACCATGTGAGTTATCGAATAATACAAGTTTTCCGTTGTCGTTTGTAGCAGACGGATATTTTGCTGGAATTGTGTTATTCCAAGTGTAATTGGAGCCTGTAGCCGCGTTAACGGTTGTATTGGTTGGTGTTGTTATTGACAATTGAAAAGTTAATAATAGACTTGTGGTAATTAAAGTTTTCTTTAGAAAGTTTTTGATCATAAGGTAAACCCCTCCTTTTTAAAAGAATATAACAATAGTTATATTAATTGTCAATAAATATAAAAAAATATTAACCTTCATGATGAAAAAGTTAACAAAAATAATTATAAAGGGCTGCTATCTTGAGAATAGCAGCCCTTTATAATACGCATTTCTATATCCAGTAGGAGTTATATTTTCATAATCCTTAAAAAGTCTCATAAAGTATTTTTCATCTTTGAAGGATAAAAAGTAGGCAATTTCTTTTATTGTCATGTCAGTATTAATGAGAAGTTCCTTGGCTTTCACTATTTTTGAGTTGTTTATATACTGTATCAGATTTACTCCAAGGTGCTTTTTAAAAAGTCTTGTTAGATAATCTTTGTTATATGAAAATTCAGTAGCTATTTCATCTATTGTTATATCCTTTTCGATATTTAGTTTTATCCATTCCACAACGCTATATAGCTTAGCGGGTTTACTTCTATCAAAAACGTTACGCTTGCTTATTAAGTACTGAGAAGAGATTTCAATGAGGATAGAAGTAAGTAAGTAGTCTAAAGCGAAAGGATAGATAAATTCTTCTGTAGTAGCATGAAACAGTTGTCTTACCTTAATATTTAGTGCTTCAAATTGACTCAGTTCCATAGTGTTTGGCAATATTATTGAATTATGTTTTTTATTCATCATTGGATTGTTAAGCATGGGTAATATTTCGCTATTTGCTTCCTTTTGGTTAAGGTGTGAAAAGCTATTTTTGAACAAAAAATGCATCCAATAAAAGGAGGTACCTTTATCAGAATATCTATAACCACTATGAGTGTAGCCAGGATAAAGTAGTAGGATATCTCCGGGATTTACTTCATATTCTTTATTTTCCTGCCTTATAAATATTGTATTTTTAACGCCTATTATCAATTCGTAATTATCTATTACTCTTTTCATATGGGTCCACTTATCAAGAGCTACAAATTGTCCGCAAGATATAAATTGTACGGGGGTTTCAAGATTTGCTTTAAGAAATTCCATAGTCGGATTTATCCACCTATTCTACTGATTTGTATGTCGAAAATATATATTTATATTGTTATCATTATAATATAAATCATGATTTGTTGAAATATATTATAGATTTTTAATCTGAAAGCTTTGATTATCCTAAAAGGTTAAATTTGGAACAATATTAGTAGTTTAAGGGTATGATAAATTTATTTTTTAAAACAATAGAGAGTATTAAGAATATTTGAAGCTAGATATAGTATGGAGGTAATGAAAATGGATAAATTTTTGACTAGTGAAGTGCTACCGATTAAATCTGTAGAAATTAAAGATGATTTTTGGGGTAAATATATTGATTTAGTAAATGAAGTAGTAATACCATACCAATGGGAGGCATTAAATGACCGTTTGCCAGATGCAGAACCAAGTTATGCAATAAAGAATTTTAGAATAGCTGCTGGCCTTGAAGAAGGAGAATTTGGTGGAATGGTATTCCAGGATAGTGATCTTTATAAATGGCTAGAAGCAGTAGCTTATAGTTTAGAAACTAATCCAAATCCTGAACTTATGGCAATAGCTGACGAAGCTATTGATTTAATTGAGGCTGCTCAAGGTGACGATGGATATGTAAATACTTATTTTACTATAAAGGAACCAGATAAAAGATGGTATAACTTATGTGAGTGTCATGAATTGTATTGTTTAGGACATATGATTGAAGCTGCTGTAGCATATTATAATGCAACGGGAAAAAGAAAGTTTTTAGATATTGCTTGCAGATTTGTTGATTATGTTGACACTATATTTGGACCGGAACCACATAAAGCTAAAGGATATCCAGGACATCAAGTTATAGAAATGGCATTAGTAAAACTATATGATGTAACTAATAATTCTAAGTATCTTGCCCTTTCTAAATATTTTATAGATCAAAGAGGGCAGGAGCCTAATTACTTTAAGGAAGAATATGAAAAAAGAGATGGAGTATCTCATTTTCTTAAAACTAAAATTCCTCTAGACCTACCATATAATCAAGCTCATAAGCCAGTTCGTGAACAAGAAGTAGCTGTAGGTCATGCTGTGCGCGCAGTATATATGTATTCTGGAATGGCTGATATTGCAGCAAAAACTAATGATGAAACTCTTAAAAAAGCTTGCGAGACTATTTTTAATAACATAAAAGATAAACAAATGTATATTACAGGTGGGGTAGGTTCTACAGCTCATGGAGAAGCTTTTACCTATGATTATGATCTTCCTAATGATACAGTGTATTCAGAAACCTGTGCTGCAATCGGACTGATTTTCTTTGCTCAAAGAATGCTGAAGCTTGATCAAGATAGGAAATACGCAGATGTATTAGAAAGAGCTTTGTATAATACGGTAACAAGTGGAATGGCGTTGGATGGCAGACATTTCTTCTATGTTAATCCACTTGAAGTTCAACCAGAAGCTTCAGAAAAATCCCCAATTAAGCGACATGTAAAAGCAGAAAGACAAAAATGGTATGGTTGTGCTTGTTGTCCACCTAATGTTGCAAGATTACTTACTTCTTTAGGACAGTATATTTATACAGAAAGTAATGATACTATATTTACTCATCTATATATAGGAAGCAAGGCAGATTTTACAGTTAACAATAAAAAGGTAACAGTAAAACAAACTACAAATTATCCTTCAGAGGGTAAGGCTACTTTTGTTTTTGATATGTCTGAAAATAATGAGTTTACCTTTGCATTAAGAATTCCAGAATGGTGTAAAAATTATAAGATTTTTATTAACAATGAAGAATATAGAGAATTAGACTTAAATAAAGGATACCTTTATATAACAAGAGAATTCTTAAATTCAGATGTTGTTGAAATATCTATGGAAATTGAAACTGTGCTTGTAGCAAGTAACCCATTAGTTAGAGCAAATGCTGGGAAGGTAGCTATCTGCAGAGGCCCATTAGTTTATTGTCTTGAAGAAATAGATAATTGTAAAAATCTATCATCTATACTTATAGACACTTCAAAACCTGTTAAGGAACAGTATAATCCAGAAGTTTTAGGTGGAGCTATTGAATTAAAAGCAAGCGGATATATTGTTTCTTCTGAAAGCCAAGATTTATACACTTCTTTTAATGTAAAAGAGATGCCTTTTAATATAACAGCTATACCATATTTTATGTGGGGGAATAGAGGTCTTGGAGAAATGAGTGTTTGGATAAGATATAAATAGGTGTTTATATTGTGTATAAGATTTTTTATCAATTTGTATACATGAGTTATATTGTATGGAGAGACTGCTATGAGTCTCTCTTTTCTTTATAGTTTTATGAAAAAGTGGTTTTAATTAAATAAAAAGTAATATAAAACACAAATGTGTTTAAATATGTATCAAAGGCAGAAAAAAGTCGAATAAAAATTTGTAAAATCACCATTATATTTAGAGGAATTAAAAAGAAATTATAGAATTATATTTAGTGAAGAAGGTTTTGGAGGTGAGACACTATTGATATATGATACTAAAATATCTATTGCTATTAAATGTGATGACGGCGGGTATCGATTATATAGGATTTCATTATTTCAGCTGGAAGCATTAAATAAGATTAAGCTAATCAAAGGAGCCAAAATAAATAAGGATAAAGAACTTGAGATAAGCATAAAGTGCCCTATTTGTGATAATCTTCACTTCTATAAGTTTAAGCTCTTTGATGAGGAAGAAAGTATCACGATAAGAGGTTGCGTATCTTCTGGAAGCCCGATAATTATTGTAGGGAAAGATGAACTTGTTAATGAATATATTAGTGTAAATAATAGTATTGAAAGGTATATTTATGCAATGTTATAAATATGAGCTAAGGCTCATATTTTTTTGTGGATAAAAAATTATAAATGGGGTATAATCATAAAAGTACTTTTATGGTAGATTTTTCGGATTTAAGCTCAATGTAAATTGGGTTGGAGGTGTAAATTTGGATATAAATGAATATGGAACAATGAAATTAGACGAACTCAAGATAATTGCAAAGGAATTAGGAATAAAAAATACTTCAAAATATAAAAAAACTGAGCTGATAGACGAAATCCTTAAAGAAAAAGCTAAGACTACAAAAGTTTTTTCAACTCCTTCCATTGAAAAAGAGGGAGTGATTCTTAGGGAGAATATTAAACCAAAGGTTGCTAGTGTAGAGCTTAGTGAGAGAAATATATCAGAAGTGCCCCCGGTAGTTAGAGAACAAAATAATAATAATAATAATAATTTAAGTCAAGGAACGGAACAAAGGGATGTATCTTACGAACCTATTCAAGATCTTAATAGTGCTAAAGGTGTTTTGGAAATAAATGAATCTAATAACTTTGGATTTTTAAGAGCTGGAAATTTTGTAAGCACATCGGAAGATATATATGTATCACCATCTCAAATAAGAAGATTCAATCTTAGAACTGGTGATGAGGTAGAGGGAAAGGTAAGAGAACCAAAAGAAGGCGAAAAGTTTAAAGCATTACGTTTTGTTGAGAAGGTAAACGGTGAAAATCCAGAAAAAGCAATAGGAAGAATTCCCTTCGAAAAGTTGATTCCAATCTATCCTGAAAACAGATTAAAGTTAGAAACAAAAAGTTCTGAATTATCAACTAGACTGATGGATTTCATCTGTCCTATCGGAAAAGGTCAAAGAGGTCTTATTGTTGCTCCCCCTAAAGCTGGTAAGACAACACTTCTAAAAAATGTTGCAAATAGTATCACTGAAAATCATCCAGAGGTAAAATTAATAGTAGTTTTAATTGATGAAAGACCAGAAGAAGTTACAGAAATGCAAAGAAGCATAAAAGGTGAAGTAGTATATTCTACCTTTGATCAAGAAACAGAAAGCCATATAAGAATTGCTAATATGGTTCTTGAAAGAGCGAAACGTATGGTTGAACAAAAATTAGATGTAGTAATTTTATTAGATAGTTTGACTAGATTAACAAGGGCTAATAACCTTAGAGTTGATCCAACAGGAAGAACTTTATCTGGTGGTCTTGATCCTGCAGCACTTCATCTTCCGAAGAGGTTATTTGGAGCAGCGAGAAATGTGGAAAATGGTGGAAGTTTAACAATTCTATCTACGGTTCTTGTTGAGACAGGCAGTAGAATGGATGATGTTATTTTTGAAGAATTTAAAGGAACTGGTAATATGGAAGTTCATTTAGATAGAAAACTTCAAGAAAGAAGAATTTTCCCTGCTATTGATATATATAAGTCTGGTACTAGAAAAGAAGAATATTTACTTTCAACAGATGAACGCAATGCTGCAATAAACGTAAGAAGAAAACTATATAACGAGAATAATCCTCAAGCTGTAACGGAGATGGTTTTAAATATACTAAGTGAAACAGAATCGAATGATGAATTGATTAAGAGATTAAACAATATAAAATAAGTTAGTTAACATTTAGTGGAACTAGCGCTTAATCGTAATGATTTTTCGAAGATTTACTATTTGATTGAAGAAAAATAAAAAGTATAGTAAAATAATATGTGGAATTCTAATATATTTTGATTAAAGTTTGATTCATTATAAATAAAGTATAATAAAATAGGTAATCTTATGAATTGATCTTTATACATGAATATAATGAAATTATTCTTTACAATATTGCAAAGGGGGAGAAAAAATGTCAGAATTTAACCAAAATGGGTATCAAAATGAAAGCAAGGGTTTAGCTATTGCTTCTATGATATTAGGAATCGTTTCTGTAGTAACTTCATGTTTATGGTTTGTTGCAGGTCCATGTGGATTAATAGGATTAATACTAGGAATTGTAAGTAAAGTAAAAAAACAAGGTGGAAGTGGTTTTTCTACTGCGGGAATTATACTATCTGTTATAGGACTTATAATATGTCTTGTATTATTAATTTTAGGTGCTGCATTTTTAAGTGCTTACTCGGATCAGTTTAATTATTAATTGAAAAAATGTCATTATTTAGATGAAACTAAGTAATGGCACTTTTTTTATAAGTTTTATATAAGATAAAAATAAAGCAGCTTCTTTAGAAGCTGCTTCGTTTTTTATTTGTTCTCTAAGTTGAATTTCTTCATGAATTTTTCTACTCTTCCACCAACGTCAACTAGTTTTTGCTTACCAGTGAAGAATGGATGGCATTTAGAGCATATTTCCACTTTTAATTCTTTCTTAATTGAACCTGTTGTAAAAGTGTTTCCACATGCACACTTAACCAAAGCATCGCTATGGTATTCTGGATGTATGCCTTCTCTCATTATTGTTCACCTCACATATTTTAAACATTATTATGTTTAGTCTTTAACCCTTAAAAGTATAGCATAAGTATTTGAACAGGTCAATAAAATAAATACAAGTTTTAGGGTAACATATAGATGTTCCAATTAATGTTTTCTTTTGGTGGTCCCAAATTAAAATAAACGTTAATAGATATTTTAATAAAATTATTTTATGATATCGATGTTAGTTAAATTGTATGTACTAAGAAGATTTAATTAAAAAACATACATAATTATTTGTATGTGATTATTTGATAAAAATTTGACTGTTTTGAAAAAATAAAAGACTTTATATTAATTTTTTTATCTGCTACAATAGGTTTGTTAATTTAGTGGAGGTGTAGTATAAATGTATAGACCTACGGATCATGGTTGGATTGAAGTAGTATGTGGACCTATGTATAGTGGTAAATCAGAAGAACTTATCAGAAGGGTAAAAAGAGCTAGGATAGGTAATCTAAAGGTGCAAGTTTTTAAACCTGCTATTGATAATAGGTATGATGATGAAGCTGTGGTTTCACATTGTGGAGAAAGAGTTGATGGAGTGGCTGTCAGTTCTTCTAGAGAAATATTAGAACTATTAGAAGATGATACAAAGGTCGTAGCTATAGATGAGGTTCAGTTTTTTGATGATGAATTAGTTGATGTTGTTTCTGAACTTGCAAATGAACATAAAAGAATAATATGTGCAGGATTGGATACGGATTTTAGAGGGGAACCCTTTGGGATTATGCCTAAGCTTATGGCTATTGCTGAATTCGTTGATAAGATAACCGCTATATGTATGAAGTGTGGAAATCCTGCTACAAGGACTCAAAGATTAATTAACGGAATGCCAGCTAAATATGAAGATAAAATAGTTTTGATTGGGGCAACGGAATCCTATGAGGCAAGATGTAGAAACTGTCATCAGGTGCCACGAGAAGGAGAATTATATGAGTAAAAAAGCGAAGGTTGGAGGACAAGCAGTAATTGAAGGCGTTATGATGCGTGGCGAAAAAGGTATAGCTACAGCGGTAAGAAAAGCTGATGGCAAAATTGAGATAAAACTTGAACCTATATTTCCTATAACAAAAAAGAATAAGATAACTGCTTTACCTTTTATCAGAGGTTTTTTAAATTTGATAGATTCGTTAATAGTAGGAGTTAAAAGTTTAAATTATTCATCTTCTTTCTTTGAAGATGATGAAGAGGATGGAGAACCATCTAAATTTGAACAATGGTTTTATAAGGTGTTTAAGGATAAAGCAGGGGATATTGTGGTAGGAATATCAATGCTTCTTGGAGTTGCATTGGCAATGTTATTGTTTATGGTAGTCCCAACTGCAATAACTGGATTAATAAAGAAGATGAATGTAGATAGTAGTTTTATCCTAAGTTTTATAGAAGGGATTATGAGTCTCGTTATATTTTTGTTATATCTTTTTGCTATAAGTAAAATGGAGGATATTTATAGGGTGTTTCAGTATCATGGTGCAGAACATAAGACCATATATTGTTATGAGAATCAGTTAGAATTAACACCAGAAAATGCTGACAAGTTTGGAACTCTTCACCCAAGATGTGGAACAAATTTTATGTTTCTTGTCATGGCAGTAAGTATTTTTCTATTTTCCTTTTTAAATTGGGGAAGTATATTAGAAAGAATGTTTTTTAAGCTTTTATTGCTCCCTGTGGTTTCGGGAATCACCTATGAATTGATTAGATGGCTTGGAAATACTAAAAGTAAATTAGGACATGTAATAGCATATCCTGGAATGATGCTCCAAAAACTTACAACAAAGCAACCAGATTTAGAGATGCTAGAGGTTGCAATAGTATCCTTGCAAGTAGCAGAAGGTATAAAAACTGTTGAGGAAATTAAAAATATGCAAAGAGATAAGTCTGATGAAAAAGCTGAAGAAGGAACGAAATTAGAGCAATCTGTATCAGAACAGGAAGCAGGTTTAAGCGATAAGGAAGTTGTAGAAGAAAATAATTTTAGTGTGGAATAAAAAAGAGGAACTACTATGAATATTAAGGAACTATTAAACATAGGAACTAAGACTTTAATTGATAATAATGTAGAATATGGTAGAGAAGATGCGTTAGATCTTCTCTCTAATATTTTAAAAAAAGATCGACTATATTTAATTATCAATGGGTTGGATGAAGTAGATAAAGAGTCGGAAGATATATTTTTCAATTTCATCGAAGAAAGAGGAAGAAAAAGGCCTCTTCAATATATATTAGGAAATGCGACATTTATGGAATTATCCTTTAAGGTTAAAGAAGGCGTTTTGATTCCTAGAGCTGACACTGAGATATTGGTTGAGGAAGTGTTAAACTATATTGATAAAAATAACTATAAAGATATATGTGATGTATGTACTGGCACTGGAGCTATAGGTATAGCAATTGGATATCATAGACCAACTACAACGATAGATATTTGCGATATTTCTGAGATTGCTGAGGAAATAGCTAAAGAAAATATATTTAAATTAAAAGTTGAAAAAAATGTTGAGTTTTACCGAAGTGATCTTTTAAGCTTTGCAGAGGGATTACATAAGAAGTACGATGTTATAGTATCAAACCCACCGTATATAAGAACCAGTGTAATAGAAGCACTTATGGAGGATGTAAAGAATTATGAACCACATTTAGCTTTAGACGGTGGAGAAGATGGATTAATTTTTTATAGAAAAATCACTAAGGATAGCTGTAAATTTTTAAATAAGGGAGGACTTTTGGCTTTTGAAATTGGTTATGATCAAGGCGAAGAAGTGTCTGAATTGTTAAAAGAATATGGATTTATAGATGTTATAGTAAAGAAAGATCTTGGAAATAACGACAGGGTTGTATTAGGAAGATACCTATAAGGTTGTTATATGCAAAATTATGTGTTATAATGTTGAATTGAAAAAAATTTTCATACGGAGTGATTAATGAATGTTAGAGAGATTAAACTTCATCGAAAATAAATATGATGAGTTATCCATTAAGATAAGTGATCCATCAATTATGTCAAACCAAAAAGAATGGCAAAAACTATGTAAAGAACATTCTGACTTAGGTATAGTTGTTAATAAATATAAAGAATATAAAAAAACAATTGAAGACATTGAGGATAACAAGGAAATGATTCAAGATGGGTCATTAGATCCAGAACTTAAAGAATTAGCAAGTGAAGAAATAAAAGAGTTAGAAATATTAAAGAATAAATATGAAGAAGAATTAAGAATTTTATTACTGCCAAAGGATCCTAATGATGATAAGAACGTTTATGTAGAAATTAGAGCAGGTGCTGGTGGAGAAGAAGCTGCATTGTTTGCGAATAATCTAACAAGAATGTATGCAAGATATGCAGAAACTCATGGATGTAGAGTTGAAACGATATCTATAAACCCAACAGACCTTGGTGGTATTAAAGAAATAGTAATGATGATTAAGGGCACTGGAGCTTATAGCAAGCTTAAGTATGAAAGTGGAGTCCACAGAGTACAAAGAGTTCCAGACACAGAATCATCAGGAAGAATTCATACATCAACAGCTACTGTAGCTATAATGCCAGAAGTGGATGATGTAGAAATAGAAATAAGTGCAAATGATTTAAGAATAGATGTATTCAGAGCTTCCGGACACGGAGGACAATGCGTTAACACCACTGACTCAGCTGTAAGAATTACACATTTACCTACTGGTATAGTTGTATCTTGTCAAGATGAAAAAAGTCAGCTTAAAAACAAGGAAAAGGCATTAAATGTTCTTAAAGCTAGATTATTTGAAAAAGCAGAATCAGAAAGAAGCGCATCCATCGCTGAAGATAGAAAGAGCCAAGTTGGTACTGGTGATAGAAGTGAAAGAATAAGAACCTATAACTATCCGCAAGGAAGAGTTACAGATCATAGAATAGGGTTAACATTATATAAACTAGATTCATTTTTAGATGGAGCAATTGATGAAGTTATTAATGCTTTAATAACTGAAGACCAAGCTAAAAAGATGGAAGCTATGGGAAAACAATAATAGATTAAGAGGTGCCGAGATGAAAATAAACAAAGCTCTTAGAAAGCAAAGAAAATCTTATAAAAGATTTATGCTATCTATGGGTTTTGTTTTTGTTTTATTTCCTAGTTTGTTATATGTTACAAGGATATTTGATTGGCATTTGATATTATTGTTGGTTTTAGTAGAAATTCTTTGCGCTTTATCGATGGTAACAAAATATAAAGAGTTGAATTTAAAATATGAAGTTACATTAAAAAATATAAAAATTATGACTCGAATTCCTAAAAGAACAAATACTATACCCTATGATGCTATAAAGGGAGTTCATTTTTCTTATATGAAAAATAATTCTATTCTATATATAATCGTAGACAGAAAACTTAGAGGTAAGGTTTGGAAAAGGCTTAATAAGTTAAGTGAAAATGATAAAGAACTTGTTGAGTTAGCGGAAAGAATACAAAATGTTAAAGAAATAGATCAATTGTTTTATTTAAGTATAGTTAGTGGAGGCTTTATAAAGCAAGAAGTACTAAGTCATCTTTATGTAAGGGCTTTAGATGCATTTTTCTCTAAAGGAGCAATGAGAGAGATAGCTAGTTCTAAGTAATAAATGTTTTTATATATGTTTCAATTAAATGCATAGGTTAACTTTAATGTTACAAATCTTATATTAAGTAATTATTTCAATAATTAATAAAGTTTCTAATAATTAAAAACAAACATCATAAAATGTTGTCTATATAAATAACCATATTAGTATAGGGGGGATTTTATGAATGTAGTATATATCATTTTTATTGCCAGTATTATGGCTATATTAGGAACTGTGTTAGGCGCATTTCTTGGAATTATTATTAAGAAACCGTCAGAAAAATTTCTTGGTAATGTTGTTGGATTTGCCTCGGGATTAATGTTATCTGTAGTTGCCTTTGATCTTATACCAGAGGCGGTAAAGTGGAGTTTATTTGGAACATTAATTTTTTCTTTGATAGGAGTGCTAACTTTAATGGTACTTGAGAGTGTAATAAGAAGAAATGATAGCAAGTATAATGACCATAAAAAGGTAGCAGCTATGATAGCTTTAGGACTTATGTTTCATAATCTTCCTGAGGGAATAATAATGGGATGTGGTTTTTTTGCAAGTGGAGCAATTGGGTTTAAAATGTCATTGATAATTATGATACATGATATTCCGGAGGGCATATCTTTCTCAGCACCATTGATGGTTGCAAGAGAAAAAAGGAGTAGGATAATTCTTTATGCATTTTTAACAGCGGTGCCTACGGTTATAGGAACATTTATAGGAGCCTATATTGGAAATGTATCACCTAATCTCATAGGTTTATCAATTGCTATTGCAGCAGGAATAATGCTATATGTAATAACTGGTGAGATGTTGCCTGAATCCACAAAGCTATGGAATGGAAGGACAAGAACTATATCTACTCTTATTGGATTTATTTTAGGCGTTTTTATATCAAATATTTTTTAATTTTACATACACAAACTTAAAAGGATAGTGAAGAAATGGATACAAAAGTTTTAATTTTTAAGGAAAATAATATCGAAAAGGATAAACTTAGAGAAGTTGCAGAGGTTATTAGAAATGGTGGACTTGTAGCATTTCCTACAGAAACTGTATATGGTCTCGGAGCTAACGCATTTGATGAAAATGCTGTGGAAAAAATATTCATTGCAAAGGGAAGACCTCAAGATAACCCATTAATAGTACATATTAGTCAATTAGATGATATTTTCCCCTTAGTAAAAGAGATACCATCATCAGCAAAGATGCTTATGGATAACTTTTGGCCAGGTCCTATTACGTTTATATTAAATAAAGAAACATGTATACCATACAAGACAAGTGCAGGACTTGAAACAATTGGAATAAGAATGCCTTCAGATCCTTTAGCAAGAGCTTTAATTAAAGAAGTGGGCGTGCCTATTGCTGCACCTTCAGCTAATTTATCTGGAAAGCCAAGTCCAACAGATATAAATAGATGTATCGAGGATTTGGAGGGAAAGGTAGATTGTATAATAGGCGGAAGCAATTCAGAGGTTGGTTTAGAATCAACCATAGTTGATTGTACTGTAGAGCCGCCATGTGTATTAAGGCCAGGAGCTATTACCATTGAAATGATTAGGAAAATCCAGCCAGAGGCGTATATTGATCCAGCATTATTAAATAAAGCAGATCAGAATTTCAAACCAAAGGCACCAGGAATGAAATATAAACATTATGCACCAAAGGCTTCTGTGATAATTATTAAAGGTGAAATTAATAAAACAGTTGAAAAAATAAACGAAATAGTGCAAAATTATATAGATGATGGTATTAAAGTTGGAATAATGGCGACTGATGAAACCAAAACTTATTATAAAAAAGGTGAGGTTATTTCTTTAGGAAGTAGAAGTGACTTAACTTCTATAGGGAGGAATCTCTTTGGAGTACTTAGAACCTTTGATGATCTAGGAGTAGAATACATAATTTCTGAAGCTTTTGAGGAAAAGGAATATGGATTAGCCATTATGAATCGATTAAACAAAGCTGCTGGATATAACATAATTTCGTTATAATGATGACTCTACAGCATTAGAGAGTTAATTGATCAAAGGGAGAAGGAGGATTTTATGAATATATTATTCGTGTGCACTGGAAATACTTGTAGAAGCTGCATGGCAGAAGCTATATTTAATAAGATCAATGATGTTGAAGGACTAATAGCTTATTCTGCTGGTGTATCTGCAATTCCCGACAGCAGTATATCTAAAAATGCATCTTTATCACTAAAAAATAATTTAGATGTAGAACTAATTGATAGAAAAGCTGTTCAAGTAAATAAAAGATTAGTAGATAGCAGTGATTTAATATTAACTATGACATCAAGGCACAAAGAGTTTTTACTTTCATACTTTCCGGAAGTGTCAGAAAAAACCTTTACCTTAAAAGAATTTTCTGAGAGTGATGATGAAGTTTCCGATCCTTATGGAGGGAATTTAGATATATATCATAGAACCTTTATGCAGTTAAAAGATAACATTGAATTAGTAATTGAAAAACTTAAAAAAGGTATTTGGAATATTTAGTTTTTCTTATAAATTTGGAGGTGTAAATATGAAAATAGCATTAGGATCAGACCATGCTGGATTTCAACTAAAAAATGCAATACAAAAACATCTTATAGAAAAAGGAATAGAAGTTAAGGACTTTGGAACAGAGTCAGAAGCTTCTTGTGATTATTCAGATTTTGCTTTAAAGGTTGCAGAAGAAGTTAAAGATAAGAATTTTGATTTTGGAATTCTTGTTTGTGGAACAGGAATAGGAATAAGTATTGCAGCAAATAAAGTTCCAGGAATAAGAGCTGCTTTATGCCATGATACTTTTAGTGCTCATTCTACAAGACAACATAATAATGCTAATATATTGGCTATGGGTGCAAGAGTAGTAGGTGAAGGTTTAGCTTTAGATATAGTAGATATATTTTTAAACACAGAATTTGAAGGTGAAAGACATCAAAGAAGAATCGATAAAATAAGTTTAATAGAACAAAAATATAACAAATAGTTTAGAGAGGACGTTTTCCATGAGTAAAGTAATTGAAATAACACATCCATTGATACTACATAAATTAGCACTTATAAGAGATAAGAATACTGGATCGAAAGATTTTAGAGAATTAGTTAATGAAGTTGCAATGCTTATGGCTTATGAAGTAACAAGAGAAATGCCAACAGAAACTGTAAAGGTTGAAACACCAATTTGCGTAACAGATTGCAAAATGTTAGCAGGTAAAAAAGTTGCTATAGTGCCAATTTTAAGAGCTGGCCTTGGTATGGTAGATGGTATGCTTAAACTTATACCAGCTGCAAAGGTTGGCCATATAGGCTTATATAGAGATGAAGTGACACTTCAACCAGTGGAATACTTCTGTAAGTTACCTCAGGATATTGAAGAAAGAGATATAATAGTAACAGATCCAATGCTAGCTACTGGTGGATCTGCTATTGATGCGATATCACTTCTTAAGAAAAGAGGCGCTAAATATATTAGATTGATGTGTCTTTTAGGTTCTCCAGAAGGTATAAAAGCAGTTCAAGTTGCTCATCCAGATGTAGATATTTATTTAGCATCTATTGATGAAAAGCTAAATGAAAAAGGATATATTGTTCCAGGACTTGGTGATGCTGGAGATAGATTATTTGGGACAAAATAGATTAGTTTATATGGTTAATAGTGGGAAAATTCAGCTATGCTGAATTTTTTTACTAATAGCTGATAAAGATTGATAATATTTATTAGTATTATTTAGATATAAAGAGAAAAAATAATAATGATATAACGAAATAAACTTTAAATTATTAATTATGTATATTAAAATATTAGTAATTTAGTATGAGTTGAGGAAAAAATATGATAAGCATAAAACTATTTTTATTAGGGTTCATAATATGCCTTCTTTTAGTGCCGTTAGTGAAAAAGATAGCTTTTGTCATTGGAGCGGTTGATATAGCTTCTGGTGGAAGGCGAATACATTCAAAAGATACTCCGCTTCTTGGTGGACTAAGTATATACATAGCTTTTGCTGTTGTTAGTCTGTTTTTTACTGGTGAATTTGATAAACTAAAATTTATCATTGTAATTAGTGCACTTCCTATAGTTGTAGGTGGTATATTGGATGATATATATGAAATAAGACCATTATACAAAATAATGTTTCAGTTAGCTGGAGCTGTTATGTTAATTGTCATGGGAGTAAAGATACAACTATTGACCAATCCCTTTGGAACTGGAGACCAGTTTTTTTCACTACAGTATTTAAGTATTCCAATAACAATATTGTGGATTATTGGTGTTACAAATGCATTTAATTTAATCGACGGCTTAGATGGTTTGTGTGGTGGTGTAGCTTTTATATCTTCTTTATCGATTTTTTTCATGTCAATTTTAAATGGAAGACCTATGGTAGCTGCATTAACAATAATTTTATGTGGAAGTATTTTAGGATTTCTAATGTTTAACTTTCATCCAGCAACGATTTTTTTAGGTGACACAGGATCACAGTTATTAGGATTTCTTTTAGCAGCAATTTCAATGGTAGGAACAGTGAAATCTGCAACAGCTTTCGCGGTAGCAGTACCAATTTTAGCTTTAGGAATTCCTATATATGATACACTTTTCGCTATGATTAGAAGAAAGGTTAATGGTAAACCGATTTTACAAGCTGACAAAGGGCATTTTCATCATAGACTTCTTGATTTAGGTTTATCACAGGTTCAAGCTGTTGTTATTATTTATATAATAAGTGGCATATTGGGAATTGTATCTATAATAGCTTTAGAAGTTAGTTCTACAAATTCCTATATAATATTAGCTACGGTTATGGCAGCAATAGTATTAATCGGTTGGAAAGTAGGTTTCTTTAAATCTAAAGAGTAGTATAGCATGGAGGATGTAAAATGGAAAAAATCAAGATAATAACTATATTTGGAACTAGACCAGAAGCAGTAAAAATGGCCCCATTAATAAAAGAACTTGAGAAGCATGAAGAAATTGAATCAAAGGTATGTGTAACTGCGCAACATAGAGAAATGCTTGACCAAGTATTAGAACTTTTTGAGATAAAGACAGATTATGATTTAAATATAATGCAAACAAAACAGACGCTTACAAGTATAACTACAAAGGTTCTAGAAAATTTAGAGGAGATATTTGAACAAGAAAATCCAGATATGATTCTTGTGCATGGAGACACTACAACTACTTTTGCTAGCGCTTTAGCTGCGTTTTATAAGCAAATTAAAGTTGGACATGTTGAGGCGGGATTAAGGACCTTTGATAAATATTTCCCATTCCCAGAAGAGATGAATAGAAAATTAACTTGCGCTGTAGCTGATTTAAATTTTTCTCCAACGGAAGTAGCTAAAAATAACCTTCTTAGAGAAGGTGTTAAAGAAGAGGATATTTTTGTTACTGGAAACACAGTAATAGATGCTATGGCTCATACTGTAGAAGATAATTATGAATTTAAAACAGAACAATTAAATTATATAAATTATAAAAAAAGAAAAGTTATAATGGTTACAGCTCATAGAAGAGAAAACTGGGGAGATGGGATAGAAAATATCTGTAAGGCTCTTAAAACAATTGTTAGAGAAAATAAAGATGTTGAACTTGTGTATCTTGTACATTTAAATCCAGTTGTTAAGGATGTTGTATATAAGCACCTAGATGGAGAAGAAAGAATTCATCTATTATATCCTTTAGATACAAAAGAGACTCATAACCTTATGAATAATGCATATATGATTATGACAGACTCAGGTGGACTTCAAGAAGAAGCGCCACACCTTGGAAAACCTGTACTTGTGCTTAGAGATGTAACGGAAAGACCAGAAGCTGTTAAAGCTGGTACTGTAAAGCTTGTTGGTACAGATACTGAATATATAGTAAATGAGGCAAATAAGCTTATACGTGATCCAAAAGCTTATGAACTTATGAGTAAGGCAGCAAATCCATATGGTGATGGAAAAGCCTCAAAGAGAATTGCTGAAGATATTTTATATTATTTTGGTAAAAGAGATGTTCCAGCTATGGATTTAAAGAGTTCTAAATAAATGCCAGATATAGAATTTATTTAGGATGATATATTTTATTTAACAAAATGTTAGAATTTAATTTGAAATTAAGATATTTACAGTTTAACCTATAATAAAAAATTAACTATCATTTTAATGATGATTCTTAAAATTTACTTTGTTAAATGAGGAGTTTATATTAAGAATATTCATCAAATTTAAGTATTACTAATATGTATGTAAAAAAGCTACCTAAATTAAGGTAGCTTTTTGTTAGCAAATTATCAATATTTTATTGGATAAAGAAAATAATACATAAATTAGTTAAAATTTTAACAATTTATATTGATAAAAAAGCTTTAAATAGTTATAATAAATATGTTGACAAATGTAAATTCGTTTTAAAGCAATAAGCTTAAATAAATTTAGGAGGTAATTCCATGAGAGATGTAGTAATCGTAAGTGCAGTTAGAACTGCAGTAGGTACTTTTGGAGGTTCATTAAAATCTGTTCCAGCAGCAGAGTTAGGAGCTATCGTTATTAAAGAAGCAGTGAGCAGAGCAGGTATAAGCGGAGACCAAGTTGACGAAGTTGTATTGGGTAACGTTATATCAGCAGGACTTGGACAAAATGTAGCAAGAATAGCTACAGTTAAATCAGGTCTTCCAGAAGAAGTTCCTGCAATGACAATTAATAAAGTTTGTGGTTCAGGTTTAAGATCTGTATCATTAGCTTGCCAAATGATTCAATCTGGTGATGCTGATGTTGTAGTTGCTGGAGGTATGGAAAACATGTCTTTAGCACCATATATATTACCAACAACTAGATGGGGACAAAGAATGGGTGATGGAAAAATCGTTGATGCTATGATAAATGATGCGTTAACAGATGCTTTCTATGGATACCACATGGGTATTACTGCTGAAAACATAGCAGAAAAATGGAACTTAACTAGAGAAATGCAAGATGAATTTGCTGCAAGTTCACAACAAAAGGCTGAAGTTGCTGTTAAAGCAGGTAGATTCAAGGATGAAATAGTACCAGTTACTATTCCACAAAGAAAAGGTGACCCAATAGTATTTGATACAGATGAATTCCCAAGATTTGGAACAACAGCTGCATCATTAGGTAAATTAAAGCCAGCATTCAAGAAAGACGGAACAGTTACAGCTGGTAATGCATCAGGTATCAATGATGGTGCTGCTGCACTAGTAGTTATGAGTGCTGAAAAAGCAGCTCAATTAGGTGTTAAACCTTTAGTTAAAATTGTTTCATGGGGATCAAAAGGATTAGATCCACAAATCATGGGATACGGACCAGTTGCTTCAACAAGAGTTGCTCTTGAAAGAGCAAACCTTTCAGTTGCTGATTTAGATCTTATCGAAGCAAATGAAGCTTTTGCTGCTCAAAGTTTAGCAGTTGCTAAAGATTTAGAATTCGATATGAGCAAAGTTAATGTAAATGGTGGAGCTATTGCTCTTGGACATCCAGTTGGTGCTTCAGGTGCTAGAATATTAGTTTCATTAATTCACGAATTACAAAAAAGAGAAGATGCTAAATTAGGTCTTGCTACATTATGTATAGGTGGCGGACAAGGAACAGCTGTAATAGTTGAAAAATGCTAATTAGTTAAAATTTAATAAAACAGTCTATTTACTACAGGGTATTTTACGGTAAATAGACTGTTTTTTGTTACTATAAAAAGGCCAAAAGCAACAAAAAATAATTAGCTTATCAATTGAAAACGTTAAAGTTTTGTCATGTTAATACGATAAAAATAATTAAGGCATATAAGTTATTAAAAAAGTACATAAATTAATGATTAATTTAAAAAATTTTTGAATAATTTAAAAGTGTTATTGCAATTTATAATCTATTTATAATTTTTATAATAACTCCAGTTTTTTACTGTATATATATGAAAAAACATATATATTGATAGAAATTCTCATGTAAATGTTTACGGAGACGATTTCATGCTTAAGAAAGCTATTGTATAAAGTTTAATAATTTAGGTAAAGGAGTTATGGATAACTTATTCAATTTTCAGAAAATTGAGCCTTTATTTAAAAATGAAGGAACTTGCAAAAAAAATGAATATATTATAGAAAACATGAGTATAGTGGCTTAAAAGTGAAGGAATAAACCTTAAACTTGCAAAATCAACGCTATTATAGGAAATTAGGAAAATTTAGAAGTTTATTTGTGTTAGAATGGAGATTATAATAATCAAGTAGTAAGGAATGATGCTAATTGCTGAGACAAAAGATAATAACAAAGGACTTCATAAAAATTTTAATGATTCTTCTAGTTTTAATGAGCATAATATTTGGATATATAAACCCCAAATTTATTATGCCATTTTTGGTAGGGTTTTTGTTAGGAATTCTATCTTATGTATTGAATTACCATGGGAGCTTTTATTTTCTTAATAATTATAAAGAAGCATTTGTTTTATTTATAATAATTTCTTTTATATTAAGAATAATAATAATAGCATTAGTGGCAATTTACCTTATTTTGAAAGTACCCAATTATGCTTTCCCATACATAATAGGTTATACTTTATATCAAGTACCATTAATAGTTTCAATAATTAAAAAGAAAGGGGAGTGATAGTTTTATGGGAGGAAAAGAAGCAGATGTAGTATACTGGTCTACCGATGTATTAAAGGTTCCATTTAAAATAGACACAACCTTTATCAGACTTAATATAATGATGTGGTCAGTGATGTTAATAATAATCGCAGTAACTTTTTATTTTTCAAGAAATTTAAAAGTTATTCCATCCAGAAGGCAAGCAGTTGCAGAAACTTTTGTAAACTTTATACGAGGATTAGTAGATCAAAATATGGGAAGTCAGTATAAGCAGTTTGTGCCTTTTGTTGGAACCTTAGCATTATATTTAGGATTACTTAATCTCATAGGACTAATAGGGATTAAACCACCAGCAGCGAATATAAATATAGCGTTGTCTTTTGGATTAATTGCATTTGGTGTAATCAATGGTTATGCTATTAAAGTCAATGGACTGGGTCATTATCTAAAAGGTTTTGCTCAACCAGTAGCTTTTATTTTTCCACTGAATATTGTAGAAAGATTAACATTCTTATTATCTACAAGTCTCAGACTTTTTGGAAATTTACTTGCAGGTACTATTTTAGTTGAACTTATTTATGAAGCCTTAGCGCATTTATCAGAAGCAACATCTACAGCTGTTGAATTTTCACATGTGTTAACGTTTAATCTTTTTTCATTGGTAATACCAATTTTCCCACACATGTATTTTGATATATTCGATGGATTAATCCAGACGTATATCGTTTTAATGCTAGTAACTATAAACACAAAAATTATAGCAGAAGAATAATAAAAATAACGGAGGTATGTAAAATGAATGAAAGTTTTGTAAATGGAATGAAGGTACTTGCTGCTGGGTTAGCGGCTTTAGGAGTTGTTGGAGCAGGAATTGGTTGTGGTAACGTTGCTGCAAAAGCTGTTGAAGGAGTTTCAAGACAACCAGAAGCAAGTAGTGATATTACTAGAACAATGATTCTTGGTATAGTTTTCTCAGAAGCTACTGCAATATATGCTTTAATCATAGCTATTTTACTTATATTTGTTGCCTAATATAAGCTTACACTTTATAAAAAGTTTTAAATTCTAGCCTGAAAGGAGGCTAAAAGCTCTATGGTAGATATTAATCTTGCAGTAATTTTAGCTGCGATAATCAATTTTATAATTCTACTAGCAGTAGTAAAAAAGTTTTTTTGGAAAAAGATTCTAATAGTAATAGAAGAAAGAGAAGAAAGTATAAAAAGCAATTATTCTTTAGCTGAAGAGAAAAAAGCAAAGGCAGAATTATTAGTTAAAGAAAGAGAAGAGTTATTAGCTAAATCTAAAGATCAAGGCAGAGAGATAGTAGAAATGCAGAAAAAGAATGCTGAAGTTGTTTCAAGGGAGATACTTGACTCTGCTCAAAATGAAGCTAAATTGATTATAGATAGAGCTCAAAAAGAAGCTAAGAGAGAAAAGGAAAAGCTAATAGAAGAATTAAGAACTGAAACTATAGATCTTGCTGTAGCAATGTCTACAAGAGCCCTCGAAGCTGCAATTGATGAGGAAGAACATAGAAGACTTATTGATGACTATTTATCGAAGGTAGGTAGTTAATATGTATGAATATCTTGATAGACGATATGCGTTAGCCTTATACGAGGTTGCAGAGGAAAAAGGCAAGATTAAAGAATTTATGGATGACTTAAAAGAAATTGTTACTCTCATTAAAACAAATGAAGAGTTAGCAAGAATGATTGAGCATCCACAAATAAGTTCCCATAAAAAGAAGGTTATCTTCAAAGAACTTTTTGAAGGTAAGATAGATGCGGATTTGTTAAGATTTTTAACTATTCTAATAACAAGAGGTAGAATTCTGTTCTTGGAAGAGAAACTAAGAGAGATGGAAAAAATCCATCTTGAGAAAAATAATAAAATCGAAGCAACTGTAGTTACTGCATTGCAACTGAATGAAATTCAAAAGCGTGCATTAATAAATAAGTTAGAAAAGAAGTACGATAAAGACATAATACTAGTTGAACAAGTTGATAAAAGTATTATAGGTGGAGTTTATGTAAGAGTTGGTGATGATGTAATTGATGGAACTCTTAAGACGAAACTTGAAGAGATGAGAAATATAATGTATAAGGAAGAATAGAGGTGAACCTATGAATATTAAACCAGAAGAAATTACTTCTATTATAAAAAAAGAAATTCAAGGTTATACCCAAAAGTTAGACACTATTGATTCTGGTACTATTGTTCAAATTGGAGATGGTATTGCCAGAGTTTATGGTTTGAATAACTGTATGGAGGGAGAATTACTTGAATTCCCTAATGGAGTTTATGGTATGGCTCAAAATCTTGAAAAGGACAACGTAGGCTGTGTTCTTCTTGGCGATGAAGAAGGAATTAAAGAAGGCGATGTAGTTAAAACCACTGGTAGAGTAGTTGAAGTTCCAGTAGGTGATGAAGTTGTTGGAAGAGTTGTAAATCCACTTGGAAAACCAATAGATGGTAAAGGTTCTATAAAACATGTAGAAACTAGACCTTGTGAAAGTCCTGCATATGGTGTAATTGATAGACAGTCTGTTAATCAACCGTTACAAACAGGTATTAAGGCTATAGACTCAATGATCCCAATCGGGAGGGGGCAAAGAGAACTTATAATAGGTGATAGACAAACAGGTAAAACTGCAATTGCTCTTGATACAATTCTTAATCAAAAAGGAAAAAATGTTATTTGTATATATGTAGCTATAGGTCAAAAACAATCTACAGTTGCAAATATTGTTGGTACATTAACAGAAATGGGTGCTATGGATTACTCTATTGTAGTTTCATCAACAGCATCTGATTCAGCTCCACTTCAGTATCTTGCACCATTCTCTGGAGTAACAATGGCTGAATATTTTATGAAACAAGGAAAAGATGTATTGATAGTTTATGATGATCTGTCTAAGCATGCTGTTGCTTATAGAACAATGTCATTATTACTTCGTAGACCACCTGGTAGAGAAGCTTACCCAGGAGATATATTCTATCTTCATTCAAGATTGCTTGAAAGAGCTGCTAAGCTTTCACCAGAACTTGGTGGAGGTTCAATCACAGCGTTACCAATAGTTGAAACTCTAGCAGGAGATATTTCAGCATATATACCTACAAATGTAATTTCTATTACAGATGGTCAGATATTCTTAGAAAGTGAAGCGTTTAACGTAGGTCAAAAGCCAGCGGTTAATGCTGGTATATCTGTATCAAGAGTTGGTGGTAGTGCTCAAATTAAAGCTATGAAGCAAGTTACTGGTACATTAAGACTTGAACTAGCACAATACAGAGAATTAGCTGCTTTTGCTCAATTTGGTTCTGATTTAGATAAGGAATCAAAGAGAGTCCTTGAAAAAGGAAGAAGACTTATGGAGATATTAAAACAAAATCAATATGAGCCAATAGATGTTATTCATCAAGTAGTGGTATTCTTTGCAGCTAATGAAGGATTAATAGATGATATTCCTGTAAATAAAGTTCTAGAATTCACTAATACCATGGTGAAAGATTTAGATATACATCATAAAGATGTAATAGATGAGTTAAGAGACAAAAAAGCTCTTGATGATGATCTGAAAAATAAGATCAGAAGTTCTATTTCTGATTTTAAGAAGAAGTTTAACGAGATCTAATCCACTTAAATAGGAGGTGGAATAATGGCAGGCGCAGGATTAATAGAGATAAAGAGAAGAATAAAGTCTGTAAAAAATACGAGAAAAATAACTAGTTCTATGAGTCTTATTGCTACATCTAACCTGAAAAAAGCTAGAGTCGCTATGATTAATAATAAATCATATGGCGAAGTTTTAGATGGTATTATGAATCAAATAGCGACAGATGTAGAAGAGTCAAACATATACGTTAATGGTAATGGGGGAACTAAAACGGCTTATATAGTTATTACATCGGATCAAGGCTTGTGTGGAGGGTATAACTCAAATGTTATCTTAACTCTTATCGATAAAATCAAAGATGACAAAGAGAATAAAAAAGTTATCTTAGTTGGCGAAAAGGGAAGAGGCTATCTTAGAAGATATAAATTTGATACCTTAGCAGAATATGTAGATTTAAAAAGTATTCCTACTATGGATGAAGCTGCAGTTATTGCTACAAAAGCATTAGAATTATATAAATCTAATGAATATGGAGAAATCAATATAGTTTATACTAAGTTCGTTTCCTCTGTAAAACAAGCTGTTGAAGTGAAAAGACTACTTCCTTTCAATTCTGTTCAAGAAAAAAAGACAAATAGAAAACAAATAAATTATGAGCTTACACCGATTGAGGATCTAGAGATTCTTATAAATAGCTATATGAATAGTCAAGTATTCACTGCGCTTTTAAATGGAAAGACTAGTGAGCAGTCATCACGTATGACTGCTATGGATTCTGCCACAAAGAATGCAGATGAACTTATTGAGAAGTTGAATCTTAAATATAATAGAATACGACAAGCAGCTATTACGCAAGAAATCTCTGAGATTGTTGGAGGTGCTTCAGCACAAAGTTAGTAATAAAGCATAGGAGGTGTACTATGGCGAATATCGAAGGAAAAGTGGTTCAAGTCATAGGACCAGTTATAGATATAAAATTTAGCACTGAAACTCTTCCTAATATTTTCAACGCAGTTGAAGTAGATTTAGAAAACGGAGAAAAATTAGTAGCTGAAATTGAGCAACACATGGGGGATGATATAGTTAGAGCTATATCCATGCAAGCTACAGAAGGCGTTAGAAGAGGAATGAAGGCAATTGATACAGGCGCTCCGATTACAGTTCCAGTTGGAGAGGCTACTCTTGGAAGATTATTCAATACGCTAGGACAGCCAATTGATAATAAAGGTGAAGTAGTAAGTGATACTATGTATCCTATCCATAGAAATCCACCATCATTTGAGGACCAATCTAGCAAACAAGAAATGTTTGAGACTGGAATTAAGGTTATAGATTTACTTGCACCATACCAAAAAGGTGGGAAAATAGGTCTATTTGGTGGTGCTGGTGTTGGAAAGACAGTACTTATTCAAGAACTTATCAATAACATAGCAAAAGAACATGGTGGTCTTTCTGTATTTACTGGTGTTGGTGAAAGAACAAGAGAAGGTAACGACTTATATCATGAAATGAGTGATTCTGGAGTTATAAGCAAAACTGCATTGGTATTCGGACAAATGAACGAGCCGCCAGGTGCTAGAATGAGAGTTGCACTTACAGGATTAACAATGGCAGAAAACTTTAGAGATAAAGGTCAGGATGTGCTACTATTCATAGATAATATATTTAGATTTACACAAGCAGGTTCAGAGGTTTCAGCGTTGCTTGGTAGAATACCATCTGCCGTTGGATATCAACCTACACTTGCCACTGAAATGGGGGCTCTGCAGGAAAGAATAACATCTACAAAACATGGATCTATTACATCTGTTCAAGCAGTTTATGTTCCTGCAGACGATTTAACTGACCCAGCTCCAGCTACAACTTTCGCTCACTTAGATGCTACAACAGTTTTATCTAGAGCTATAGTTGAAATAGGTATTTATCCAGCAGTTGACCCTCTTGAATCTACATCAAGAATTCTAGATCCTAGAATTGTAGGTAAAGAACACTATGAAACAGCTCTTGAAGTAAAGAATATTCTTGAAAGATATAAAGAACTTCAAGATATCATAGCTATACTTGGAGTAGACGAATTATCAGAAGAAGATAAACTTATTGTTGGTAGAGCAAGAAAAGTTCAAAGATTCTTATCACAAAGCTTTACTGTTGCTGAACAATTTACTGGTATGCAGGGTAAATATGTGCCAATAGCTGAAACTGTAAGTGGGTTCAGAGAAATTCTTGATGGAAAATGTGATGAAATTCCTGAAGCAGCATTCTTATTTGTTGGTAACATAGAGGAAGCAAAAGCAAAAGCTAAATCTATGAGACAAGAGTAAGGAGTAAAAACATGGCTACAAAATTTAAGTTTTCAATTGTCACACCAAATGGAACTTATTTTGATGGTGAAGTTGAAGAGATAATCGTAGGCGGAATCACAGGGACCTTAGGAATTTTGAACAATCATATGGAAACAATAGTTCCTTTAAAACCTTTTGAGACACGTTACGTTATAGATGGCAATAGTACTAGTGTTAGTACTTCTACTGGTGTTTTGAAGGTTGAAAAAGGGAATGTTGTAATGGCAGTAGAAAGTTGTGAAGCTAAGGAAAATAAAACTTCAGTATAATAAAATATTTTCTTGAGATAAAAATATACTGTATATATTTATCAAAGAAATAAAAAAGTGTTGAATCCCAATTAGGATTCAGCACTTTTTTTTTATAATTAAACATAATATTGCAAGAAATTATTAACATTTTCATTAAGAATCTATATTATATAGTACGAGGAATTTATATAAAAAACAAAAGAATATTTTAAGAATAAACTGTCAATAATTTACCTGAGGTGAATTAGATGAAGGGAAAAATGTTTTTTGTATCAGTTTTTTTTATTGTAGCCGTATATTTTATGGGACAGGCTTCGTTTGGGCAAGGTTTTTTTATTTTTTCGGATTACATAGATCCAAAGGTCTGCAAATATAAAGAATGTGGAGTTAAAGCAACTTTTGAGATCACAACAACCTTTGATAAATTTCTAGAAAGTTTTATAGAAAAGGATTTTATAATTAATTCTAAATCAGATACTGAAATTAAGTTTTCGAATGAAGATATAAATGGATTATTAAATGTTGATAGGGATAGAATTACTATTGAGGTGATTACTGAAAAGAAAAGTATTAGTTCTAGATATATGAAAGAGTTATTACAAAGAAAAATAGGACTTAAAGGCATTAATATGAAAGTATATGAATATTATAAATTTAAACTTCAAGATGAAAACTTAGAGTTACTAAAAAATAAACTTATAGAAGAGTTGCAAAGGAAAAAGGCTAAAAACATAGAAGCAGAAATATTAGATGGTGGCAATGTATACAGTGTTATAGCTGATACTGGTAGCTTTGAAAAATTAACTATAGGAAATAAAAATATAGATATAAACATAGCTATAGCAATGTATAAATCAGGGAACTATATAATTATAGGAACACCTATTATTCCTGTTTCCTATTAAGCATAAAGTACTTGTGTGGAGGCTTAAGATGAAGAAATACTTTATTAATGGTGGAAAAAAACTTCAAGGTTCAATTAAAGTTAATAGTGCAAAAAATTCTGTACTTCCAATAATCGCAGCATGCATTTTAAATAAGGATATTACAGTTATTAAAAACGCTCCTATGCTAGATGATGTAATTGTCATCTGTGATGTGTTGCGCTCCTTAGGAGCTGATATAAGCGTAGATAGAGAACAGAAAGTAATAAAAATTGACACAAGAGAATTGTTTCAATGTGAACCACCAAGTGAAATGATCAGGAAGATGAGAGCATCATTTTTAATTATGGGCCCAATGATTGCAAGATTTGGTGGGTTTAAGATTTCATTGCCTGGGGGATGCAACATAGGAACTAGGCCAATTGACTTACATTTAAAAGGATTTAAAGCTTTAGGCGCAGAGGTTAACCCACAATTTGGAGTTGTTGAAGCAAGAGCTGAAAAGTTAAAAGGAAATAGAGTCTATTTAGACTTTCCATCAGTTGGAGCAACAGAGAATATAATGATGGCAGCAGTATTAGCAGATGGTGAAACTGTTATAGAAAATGCTGCTGAAGAACCAGAAATAGAAGATTTAGCAAACTTTTTAAGAACTATGGGAGCAAAAATAATTGGCGCTGGAACTGGCACAATTGTAATTGAAGGTGTAAAGAAATTGAAAGGTGTTGAGTATACACCTATGTTTGACAGAATTGAAGCAGGGACTTTTATGGTTGCTGCTGCTATTACAAGAAGCAAAATTAAGCTAGAAAATGTAAATGAGAAACACATAAAATCAATGACTGCCAAACTTGCTGAAATGGGAATAGGTATAACTAGTGGAGAGGATTACATTATTGTTGAGGCAAGTGAGGAATTAAAACCTATAGATATTAAAACTATGCCATATCCAGGATTTCCGACAGATATGCAAGCTCAAATTATGGCATTGCTTACAACTGTTACAGGAACTAGTATTATTACAGAAACAATATTTGAAAATAGATTTATGCATGTAAATGAACTAACCCGAATGGGAGCTAATATCAAAATTGATGGAAGAAATGCAATTATTGAAGGAATAGAAAGTCTTTCAGGTTGTGAAGTTAAGGCAACAGATTTGAGAGCTGGTGCAGCTCTCATATTAGCTGGGTTAGTAGCAGAAGGATCTACTACTATTGTTGATATTTACCATATACAAAGAGGATATGAGGAAATAGAGAAAAAACTACAAGGTGTAGGTGCTGATATAAATATAATTGACGTTTAATAATATATACCTATAATTTAGATATTTAGAATGGGTTGGTAGTTAACACAAGAAAGGAAATGAAGTCTCCTTTCTTGTGTTTTGATTTTTAGGGTATAAAAATAAGGATAAGATAATAATAATTAAATAGTTAATTTTTACATATATTTAATAATTAACATGATATATCTAAAGAGGAGTGATAAAAGGGTGAAAAAAATTTTATTAGTTTTAACTAGTTTAGTGATGTTTATTCTAATGACTAGTATTATTATTCCGAAAAAAAAGTGGATGGAAAGTACTCTAGATAATAATGTTGAAAAGGTACAAGCATTTAACGAGGTAGGTTCAGAAGAGAAAAAGCAAGATTTTGATATTTCTAATTATAATGGCGAATTCAAAATTAAGCTATTTAGAAGCAAAGAAAATCGAATAGAAGAAATGGGACTTGAAGATTATGTGACTGGAGTTGTTTGTGGTGAAATGCCTGCAGAATTTCCAAGTGAGGCATTAAAAGCTCAAGCTATTGCAGCAAGAACTTATGCGCTTGCTCATGTTGAAGCTTTTGGAGGAGTAAGTAATCCTGGCGCCAATGGAGCAAATCTTATTGATACTGTTGCAAATCAAGTTTATTACAGTAAAGATGAAAGAATGGAAAGTTGGACTCAAAGAAAAAGAGAAGAATATTGGAATAAAATCACCAATGCTGTTAAAGAAACTGAAGGGCAAGTTCTTATATATGATGGTAAGTTAGTGCAAAAACCATACTTTTTTTCAACAAGCAGTGGAAAGACTGAGGAAGCAATTGATGTTTTTAAGGAAGATGCTCCATATCTAAAAAGTGTTGATAGCTTAGGTGAGGAAGATTCGCCGAAATACGATGATAAAAAAATAGTATCACGAGAATATTTTGTAGAAACTATTTTAAAGCAATATCCTAATGCAAATATATCAACTGAAAAGCTTGAAGGACAAATTGAAATTAAGGATAGGACAACTGGCGGTGCAGCAAAGGAAATCAGAGTTGGTAATGAAATAATAGAAGGTACTAAGATAAGAAGCTTATTTATATTAAATTCTTCAAATTTTGATATAAACTTAAATGCTACATCAGTGATTTTTATTACAAAGGGATACGGGCATGGCGTTGGTATGAGTCAATGGGGTGCAAGGATTATGGCAAAAGAGGGAAAAGGTTATAAAGAAATCTTAGAACATTATTATAGTGGAGTAGAAATAAAAAGAATCGATTGGAAGGAAAATAAATACATAGGTATATAAAATCCTTTGTTAAAAAAGTTATTATGAAGTTAAGTTATTTTAATAAGTATGTTCCAATAAAGAAACTAGTTTAATTTTAATTACGGTATAGCAATTTAATGCAGGAAGTTAAATGAAACTCATATATAAGTGGTAAATAATAAATTTAATCAGTGATCAATATGCTATTTAACTATAGTAAGTTTATAGTTAAATGGCTTTTTCTTATAGAATTTTTTTATAAAATCAATAAAGCATAAAACCAAAGGGATAAAAAAATTATAATCAACCTTAGTCTTATCAGTGGATCAAAGAATTGTTAGGCTAATTAAAACTTCATTAAAGTGAAGGATTAACATCAGATGTTTTCGGATTTGTTTAGAGCTAAATCCAAGGTGGTGTAAAATAATGTTTTTTATTGTCGTCAAAAAGTTTTATTAAAGATGATTAAAAATATAATTACAGGACAAACTGAAAACAGGAGGTGTTAATAATGGATAAAATTAAAGATCCTAATGAAAATAAACTGAAGGCATTGCTTAAAAAAGAGAGTTTCTATTTAATCCTCTTTGTGTGTATTTGCGTAATAGCTACAATAACAGGAATTGTAGTTACCAGAAATAATAGTAACAAAACTATTGAAACATCTGTAGAGGAGACTGAGGACAAAGCAGCGGCTAGTACGGCTATAAGCAATTCAACACTGGTTAAGAAATCAGCATCAGAAATAGCTGCAAATGCAAGTGAAGATAAAGTCACATTTACAAAACCTATAGATGGTAAGGTTATTATTCCTTATTTAGGGGTTGATGGAATGTATCCTACAAAGGAAGGTAGCAAAAGTACTTTAGGTGTCTACATAGAAGCAAAAGAAGAACAAAAAGTTGTATCTGCAGCAAAGGGTAAAGTTGAATATGTTGGTGAAGATGTAAAAGGAAATGGAACAATAGTAATAATTGACCACGAAAATGGATATAAAACAATATATGGAAACTTATCAAAAGCTTTAGTTGAAGCAAATAGTACGGTAGAAGAAAAACAGGAAATCGGCATAACTGGAAATAGTTCTAAGTATACACATACTTTTAAGGAATTGGAACAATGTCCTACAGCACTGTATTTACAAGTGCTTAAAAAGGATTCAGAAAGCAAGTATGTTGATGTTAACCCAAAAGATTATATAAAAGACCTTGAAGTAGCAGGTTAATAAATAATATTCGTTAAGCCATTTTCAAGGTGAAAGTGGCTTAACAAAAGACTAATAGGAGGGCTTAAAGGTGAAAGATTATATAGAAGATAGAGTATTAGATGTTGCTAAATACATTATTACTTCGAAAGCTACGATAAGAAAAACTGCTAAGGTATTTGGGGTAAGTAAAAGTACTATACATAAAGATATGACTGAGAGATTACCTCAAATTAATCCTCAAATAGCTGAAGAAGCAAAAATTATATTAGATTTAAATAAATCTGAACGACATATTAGAGGCGGAAAGGCAACTAAATTAAAATATAAAGCTATTGAAGGTTAAGCTTTTTCTTATTATAATTAGAAAGAAAGCTTTGTAAAAATTTGATGAAATATTAAGTATAAGTTTTCTTTAAAATATAATAGGTAGGAGTGGTTTTATGTTCTTTAAGGTCGGTACAGACCTAGGAATTGATTTAGGGACAGCAACAGTTTTGGTATATATGAAAGGAAAAGGAGTAATACTTAAAGAACCATCAGTAGTAGCTGTAAATAAAACGACTAGACAAGTTTTGGCAGTTGGTGAAGAGGCTAGACAAATGATTGGAAGAACACCAGGGAATATTGTAGCAATACGTCCATTAAGAGATGGTGTTATTTCAGACTACGACATTACGGAAGTTATGTTAAAGGCCTTCATGAAAAAAGCAATTGGTAAAAGAAGGATTTCTACACCTAGAGTAGTTATATGTATCCCTTGCGAAGCTACAGAGGTTGAAAAAAGAGCGGTTAAAGACGCAGCGACTAATGCGGGAGCTAAGAAAGTAAAGCTTATTGAAGAGCCACTTGCAGCAGCCATTGGCGCAGGGATAGATATAACTAATGCTAGTGGAACTATGGTTATAGATATTGGTGGTGGAACTACTGATATTGCAGTCATTTCTTTAGGTGGAATGGTTGTAAGAAAGTCTATAAAAGTAGCTGGTGATACTTTTGATGAAGCAATTATAAAGTATGTAAGAAAAAAGCATAAGCTAATGATTGGTGAGAGAACAGCAGAAAATCTAAAGATAAATGTAGGATCAGCTTATAAAAAAGATGTTGAAAATACTATGGAGATAAAAGGTAGAGACCTTATAACAGGGTTGCCAAAGAATATTGTAGTAACCTCTGAGGAGATGAGAGAAGCACTTTCAGAGTCAGTAATGGCTATTGCTGATTGCGCTCATGCTGTTTTAGAAAGAACACCACCAGAACTTGCATCTGATATTGCAGAACAAGGTATTTATATGACTGGTGGAGGCGCGTTACTTAACGGGCTTGATAAATTAGTTGAAAAGGTTACTAAAGTACCTGTATATGTTGCAGAAGATGCAATCTCTTGTGTTGCATTGGGAACTGGTGAGGTGCTAAAATATATTGAAAAATTAGATAGTACAGGCAGTGATATTGCTATAAAATAAAAAAGGCTATTACATAATGGAGTTTTTCATTATGTAATAGCTTGTTTTATTAATATATATGTTCCCAAAATGGTAGTTCATAACTTATAATAATTGCTTAATGTTAAATGAAGCTTTAGACATAGTTTTATTTTTGGAACTTATATGATTAAAAAAGCAAATAATTATAAAAATATGTTATAGAAGAGACGAGAAATATTTTGTTTCAAAATGTTAATATCTTATTACAGTTTTTTATATAAACTATAAGCATAAATAAGAGTATCTGTAATGACTTCAGCCATATCCATTATTAAGTCTAATCTAATATTTCTATTAGTGAATAATTCGTTATTATCGCAGCTATCAACTATACCTATTATGGATATATCACCAACATCGGGCAAAGTCTTGCCGACACCTTTCCCAGGATGTATAGGGAATGGTCGTATTTGAATTTCTCCTATGTTATCACTACTACCTAAACAAGCATCTATTCCTATAACTGAAGCTTTAGGATGAAGACATTTTATCCTTTTAACACTTTCTTCTAAGTTAAGGGCGTGTATAGGATTCTTTATGGTGCCATAAACTGGCAGGGGGAATAGCTTTTTCTTTAATAAAGTACCTACCAATGGACCAAGACAATCCCCTATACACCTATCAGTGCCAATACAGATGATAATAGTATCATTAGTTATTAGGTCTTTTAAAAAATCTCCGAGTTCACAATATGCACTTTGGTTTAAATAATTAGCTCTAGCTTTTTTCACCTATAACACCCCCATTAACATATATATGTTGGTAAGAATGTTAATATTAGAATTGTGCAAAAATAAAATCATTGTATTAGTGAAAAACGTAAAAAACTATAAAAAAAATAAAGGGAAAAGTATTATAAAAATATGTAAGTTAGTGTCTAAAAATAAGAAAAACATAGTAAATGGTAGATATATTAATGTAAAAAGGTTAAATGGGTGTTTTTCGGCTTGATAAAGTTTCTTAACCAATGTATACTATCTTATGTTGGCACGAGAGTGCAGACGAAATGGTGTAAGAGTATAAATGGGAGCATAGCTCAGCTGGGAGAGCATCTGCCTTACAAGCAGAGGGTCACAGGTTCGATCCCTGTTGTTCCCACCATTAATACGCTGGCATGGCTCAATTGGTAGAGCAGCTGACTTGTAATCAGCAGGTTACGGGTTCAAGTCCTGTTGCCAGCACCACACGGAGGATTTCCCGAGCGGCCAAAGGGGGCAGACTGTAAATCTGTTGTCTCTGACTTCGATGGTTCGAATCCATCATCCTCCACCAAAAAAGATGCTAATTTGTTAGTATCTTTTTTTATTGTATGAAAAAATTACCTGTATTTTAAAAAAATACATTAAATTGTTTGTTTTAATAAATATTGACAAATATCTATTCGATATGATAGAATCGTAATTGTTGAAAATAAAATAAAAGTACTTATCAAGAGAGGTGGAGGGAAAAGGCCCGATGAAACCCGGCAACCAGTGAAATCACTAAGGTGCCAATTCCTGCGATTTAATTTGCAAGATAAGGGGAAATGTAATTATTACCTCTTCTTACGAAGAGTTTTTTTTATATATTATATAGATTAAAAATTAGGAGGTTATACTATGAGAAGATTATTTACTTCTGAGTCTGTTACTGAAGGACATCCAGATAAAATGTGTGATCAGATATCCGATGCAGTGCTTGATGCTATATTAGAAAAAGACCCTAAGGCAAGAGTTGCTTGTGAAACTGCAACTACTACAGGAATGGTTATGGTTATGGGGGAAATTACAACTTCATGCTATGTTGATATTCCTAAGCTTGTAAGAGAAACTGTAAGAGAAATTGGATACACTAGAGCAAAATATGGTTTTGATTGTGAAACTTGTTCTGTTCTTACATCTATAGATGAACAATCAGCAGACATTGCTATGGGTGTTGATGAAGCGTTAGAAATTAGAGGAACTAGTGTTGATGAAATAGAATCTGTAGGAGCAGGAGATCAAGGAATGATGTTTGGTTTTGCTACTACTGAAACTCCAGAATATATGCCTATGCCAATTGCTATGGCTCACAGATTATCAAGAAGATTAACAGAAGTTAGAAAAGAAGGAATCTTGGATTACTTAAGACCAGATGGAAAAACTCAAGTTACTGTTGAGTATGAAGACAATAAACCAGTAAGAATTGATGCTATTGTTATTTCAACACAACACGGTCCTGAAGTTACTCAAGAGCAAATAAGAACAGATTTAATGAAACATGTTATAAAAGCTGTAGTTCCAGAAAATCTTTTAGATGATCAAACTAAGTATTACATTAACCCAACAGGAAAGTTTGTTATTGGTGGGCCACAAGGGGATACAGGCCTTACAGGAAGAAAGATAATAGTTGATACTTATGGTGGTTATGGAAGACACGGTGGTGGTGCTTTCTCTGGAAAGGATCCAACTAAGGTTGACAGATCAGCTGCTTATGCTGCAAGATGGGTTGCTAAGAATTTAGTAGCAGCAGGGGTGGCAGAAAAGTTAGAAATTGAAGTTGCTTATGCAATTGGAGTTGCACATCCAGTATCTATCGAAGTTGATACTTTTGGAACAGGAAAAATTTCAGATGATAAAATTGTTAAAATAATAGGTAAAGTATTTGATTTAAGACCAGGTGCTATCATAAAACAATTAGATTTAAGAAGACCAATTTATAAGCAAACAGCTGCTTATGGACATTTCGGAAGAACAGATTTAAATCTTCCATGGGAACAATTAAACAAAGTTGAAGAGATAAAAGCATTATTATAAAATAAATAAAAAATCAAAGCTAGCAAGGTGGAAATTTCCTCTTGCTAGCCTTATTTTTTATGTGGAAAATTGGAATTATCAGCATCTAATAAAGCTATGGTGTATTAAAAAAAGATTAGTTTAGATTGAGTATGTAAAAAGCATCAAGGGTAGAAGGTTAAAGATGGAATTCTTCAAAGATTTTAAAATTAAATTTGAGGAACTATAAATAATTGGTAGAGGCTCAAATATGAACTCTTTAAATAGATAAGTATAGTTGTGGTATAATTATAAATATGATCAGGTTATTAAACAGAGTGTATATGTTGCATCTTAGCATACTTATTTGAATAAATAAGTTTGTATGTAGTATTGGAAATTAACAAACTGCTAAATGAGAGGTGCTTGATGTTACATATGGGACAAAATGAGCTAAGGTGAGTGAAATGATAGAAATTCAAGGTACTGTTGAAGCTATTGTCTTTCAAAATGAAGATAATGGATATGTAGTTGCAACAATTAAATATGACGATAATAAAGCTACGATTGTAGGGGTTATACCTTATATAGTAGAAGGTCAAACCTTAAAGCTTAAAGGTCAATGGATTAATCATAAGAAATTTGGACAGCAGTTTAAGGTTGAGGAATGTGAAGAGGTATTACCGGATTCTGTTATTGGTATTGAACGATATCTTTCTTCAGGAGTAGTTCAAGGAATAGGACCAGTGACAGCGAGAAAAATAGTTCAGCATTTTGGAAATGATGCTTTGAGAATTATGGAAGAAGATATTGAACGGCTTAAAGAAATTGAAGGAATAGGCGCAAAGAAAATCAAGGTCATAGCTGAGTCTTTTGCTACTCAAAGAGATATAAGAGCTATAATGGTGTTTCTTCAAACTTATGGAGTCACCCCAACTCAATGCAATAAGATTTATAAAAGATTTGGCAATGCAGCTATAGAAATGGTGAAAAATAATCCTTACATATTGACAGAGGAGATAAGTGGAATAGGGTTTAGAACAGCAGATAAAATAGCTAGGAGTCTAGGCATTGAACTTAATTCACCTTACAGAATTCAGAGTGGCATAATATATTTAGTAAAACATTTTTCTTTGCTTGGCAACACATACATGCCTCTTCATAAATTGATAAGTGAGGGAAAAGATATATTAAGTGTTGATGCCCTTGAAATAGAAAAAAATCTACAGGAATGTATCTTAGATTTAAAGCTAAAAGTTGAGGAATTTAATCAAGAATTGTGCGTGTTTGATCTTCCTTATTATTATAGTGAACTTTCAGTAACCTCAAAACTTTTGACTTTAGCAACATCGTCTTATGATGAACTTAAAATAGATATAGATGTAGAGATAAAAGAGTTTGAAGAAAAAAATAATATAGTATTTGCAGAATCGCAGAAAGAGGCTGTGAGAGGTGCTATAGAAAATGGAATTGAAGTAATTACAGGAGGACCAGGGACTGGCAAAACCACGATAATAAATTGTATAAACAGTATTTTTGAGAAGCACTCATTAAAGATTTCTATGGCAGCACCTACTGGAAGAGCTGCAAAGAGAATGACAGAATCTACAGGGAGAGAAGCTAAAACCATTCATAGATTGTTAGAATTAGGGTTTAGTGAAGATGAGGGAAATTCAGAATTTATTAGAAATGAAGAATCTCCATTAAAGTGTGATGTGTTAATTGTAGATGAAGCATCGATGATAGATATTATGTTAATGAGCAATTTACTAAAGGCTGTGGAATTAGGAACAAGAATTATTATTGTTGGAGATGTAGACCAACTTCCATCAGTAGGACCAGGTAATGTCCTTAGAGATATTATAGATAGTAATGCTGTAAAGGTAGTTAGATTAAAAGAAATATTTAGACAAAGTAAAGAGAGTATGATAATTGTAAATGCTCACATGATAAATAATGGGAAAATTCCAGTGTTGAATTCAAAGGATAAGGATTTCTTCTTCATAACAAAGGAATCGCCAAATGATATACTTGAAGAAATAAAAGGGTTAATATATAAAAGGTTACCTTCTTTCAATAAAAAGTGGGATAATATAAAGCATATTCAAATTTTAACCCCAATGAGGCGAGGCGTTCTTGGTGTTGAAACTCTCAATGGACAATTACAGGAAATCTTAAATCCTTATAGCAGTATAAAGAAAGAAATTGAATTTAGAAACACTGTTTTTAGAATTGGTGATAAAGTTATGCAGACTAAGAATAATTATCAAATAAAATGGGAAAGAATATCTGGAAATGGTGAATATGATGGAATGGGGATTTTTAATGGTGATATAGGATATATTGACGATATTGATGAAGAAAATAATAGATTGCATATAATTTTTGATGATGAAAGATTAGTAAAATATGAAGATTGCTATTTTGATGAACTGGAACTTGCATATGCTATGACTATCCATAAAAGTCAAGGTAGTGAATTCCCAGTAGTAATTATGCCAATGTTTATGGGAGCACCCATGCTTATGAATAGAAATCTTTTGTATACTGGTGTAACTAGAGCGAAGGAAATGGTAGTTTTAGTGGGAAATAAAAAAGCCTTGAACTTTATGGTTGAAAATACTAATAGTGTTGAAAGATATTCTGGCTTATGTTATAGGATTACAGATATATTGGGGTGAGATGATGAAATGGAGATCCTTTAGCGAGAAAATCTCAGCTTTTGGAAATGGAAAAGAAAATTTGTTAAATGTCATAACAGTACCATATAATAGTTGTGATTTGTTTTCTAATATTATATTCACATTTATTGAGAATAATAAAAGCGTACTTTATATTACTGAAGAGAATAAATATAAAATTGCTATGATGAAATTTATAAAGGATAATACTGACTTTAGAGGATATTCTTATTTTGACTTCAGCAGTGATTCTAAGAGTTTAAAGGCGTCAATTGTATTTACTAGCTATGTAGGGGCTAGTAATTTAGAAAATAACTTTGATTTAATAATATATGACGATGTTTCTTGTTATTCACCTTATTCAGGTAAAGAAATATTAACTTTGTTGAATAGATATATAAATAAAGATAAAAAACTTATAGCTTTTTCGACGAAGGAAATATTTAATACAAAGGAAAGTGTATATATTCCATATTATAAAGACAATAATCCATTAGTTGAGCCAAGAGTAGTTTTAACTAGGATAAATACAGAAAAAGAAATATGTTTTAGTGAATATGAATATTTAAAGTGGTCTATGGAAATGAATAGGAATGTAGTTCTTTTTACTACTGATACAAGTACAAAGGAGTACATTTATAACTATCTTAAAACTATCAAAAACAAACTAACTAGCAATATTTATTTTTTTTCAAAAGATAATAGAGATTTTTTAGAGTTTCCTAATGTGAAAAAAAAGATAATCGTTACAGAGAATATGGATGTTTTAAATTATGATATATATCCTATGGATATATTGGTTCATAATTGTGCAGGAATCATATATGATTCTAAAAAGCTTTTATTCTTTTGTGGAAAAGTAAGTAGTATTGATAGAGAAAGGAATAGCGAAGTTGTTTTTTTAGTTAATCGAAATACTGATGCTATAGAGGAGACAAAGGAAATAACTCGTAATTTTAATAAGGATGCATGGAATTTAGGCTTACTTCATTTATAAAATATATATTGAATTCGGTATTATATGTGATATATCCTTCAAAGCTAAGTTGTATTATTTGTGATAATGAAGCTGTTGAAGGTATAAGTTTGTGCCAGGAGTGTGTAAATAAAATCCCGATTTGTAAAGATGAGTTTTTTATTAAAGAAGAATTAGAATGTAGAAGTGTAAGCTATTATAGCTATGCTATGAAGGAGTTAATTCTTAACTTTAAATATAAGAAAGATTTTTCTTCAGGGGAAACTCTAGGCTATTTACTTTATAAATATTATGAAAGATATGAAGAAATTTATGATATCATAACTTTTGTTCCTATGTACAAAACTGATTATTTAAAAAGAGGCTTTAACCAAGGCGAAATTCTTGCAAGAATTTTAGGTGAAAATAAAAAGGTAAAAGTTATGGAGTTGATTGTAAAAGTTAAAGGAGTAAAGGACCAGATTGGGCTTGATGGAATGAATAGATGGAGCAACCTTCAAGGGGCTTTCGAGATAAATGAAAAGTATAAAGATAGTATAGCTAATAAAAATATTTTAATAGTTGATGATGTTGTAACCACTGGTGCAACCTCATATTGCTGTTATCAGCAGTTAAAAAGTGCAGGCGCTAAAAAAATTAAGCTATTGACACTTTGTAAAAGTCATATATAATTAATATGTTGAGTTAGGTCTGTGGTTGAAAGTCGATGCCAGTCGCAGGCGAAACGATCCACGTAAGTTAAACAAAGATTTAATGAGCATGGTGCGGCTTAGAAGTAAGTCCTGCCGTAATGTATACGAGAGGGTTAGTAGTGAGAGGATAATCCGGGTAGCAAAAACTCCAGCAGGCGAGTGTGGGGTCAAAGACCAGGTCAGCTAACTTAATATATTTTGAGAATTAAAGCAGCTTAGTAAGGCTGTTTTTTTATTTTACAAAATATATAAGATATAAGTTGCGATAAAGAATTTTCACAGGTTATATTGATTTCTCAATATTGCTATAGAGTTCTGATGAATTTTCAATATTGGAATTTATATAAGGGAGTATAAACATAAGGAAATATGTATTAGGTTAGGGGGCATATCCTAAACTTAGAGGCATAAAATATAAAGGATACCAGCAGAGAAGTATGTAAAAATATATTTCATAATCTTCTGCTAGTACCCTATTCTCTCATATAAAGTAATTCTAAAAATGTCCGTATGATGTAAGTATATCATTTACGTAGTTTTTTGTAAACGTTCATAGTATTAAAAACGAGTTAGCTTTATGCAGATAGGACAAGCTAAATAGATAAAATATTCAGAAAATAAAGAAAACTTGATTTGAAATAATCAATGCTCCAGGTTAAAATTAAATCATAACTTAAATATAATAATAAAAAAGAAGAAACAGAATTATGAAGGAGCTGATATTATGAAAACAAAAATAACAGGTAAAAACATCGAGGTAACTCCAGCTTTAAAAGAAGCAGTTGAAAAGAAACTGTCAAAGTTGGACAAGTATCTAGAAAAGGATTATACAGCTCATGTAACATTAAGTGTTGAAAGAAAATTACAGGTGATAGAAGTTACTATCCCACTTAAAAATGTTATTTTAAGAGGTGAAGAAGCTACGGAAAGCATGTATGCTTCAATTGACCTAGTTATTGATAAATTAGAAGGGCAAATGAGAAAAAATAAGACTAAGCTTTCAAAACAAAAATATGCTGATTCTCTAAGATTTTATGATGCATTATCAAAGGGGGAACTAGCAGCTACTGAAGTAGAGGAAGAAAGCAAGATAGTTAAAACAAAGAGATTTGCAATCAAACCTATGAACGCTGAGGAAGCAGTTTTACAAATGGAGCTTCTAGGACATAATTTCTTCGTATTTATGGATGACGAAACAAGTGAAGTGAATGTTGTATATAAAAGAAAAGATGGGAATTTTGGTTTAATTGAACCAGAATTTGACTAATAATAAATTAAAGAAATGAAAATAATAAGAATATAGAAAAATAGGTGACTATAAGTTGCCTATTTTTTTGTTTTTTAACAAATTATAATAAATTATTAAAAAAAAATCATATTAATTGAAATACAAGTTAGTAAAGTGTTATAATTTAATCTATAAACTAAAATTAAAGATTGGTGAGGATTTATAAATGGGATTAATGAGCAAAATTTTCGGAACTTATAGCGACAGAGAAGTCAAAAGAATAATTCCTGTTGCAGATAAAATCATGGCTTTAGAGTCTCAGATGGGGAGTCTTAGCGACGAGGAGTTAAGAAATAAAACTGAAGAATTTAAGGAAAGACTTTCAAAGGGTGAAACCTTAGATGATATACTGGTAGAAGCTTTTGCTGTTTGTAGAGAAGGTGCATATAGAGCAATAGGTCTTAAGCCGTATAAAGTTCAGCTCATTGGTGGAATTGTTCTTCACCAAGGCAGAATATCAGAAATGAAAACAGGTGAAGGTAAAACGCTTGTAGCTACATTACCAGCATACTTAAATGCGTTAGCAGGTAAAGGGGTACATATAGTTACTGTTAATGATTACCTAGCAAAAAGAGATAAAGATGAGATGGGTCAAGTTTTCGAGTTTTTAGGCTTAAGAACTGGGGTTATTTTACACAATTTAAATAACGATGAGAGAAGAGAAGCTTATAATTGTGATATAACTTATGGAACTAATAGTGAATTAGGCTTTGACTACCTAAGAGATAATATGGTGGTTTATAAGGAAGAAAGAGTGCAAAGAGGTCTAAATTATGCTATTGTCGACGAAGTTGACTCAATTTTAATAGATGAAGCGAGAACACCGCTTATAATTTCAGGTCAAGGTGATAAATCTACAGATTTCTATAAAGTTGCAGATTATTTTGCAAAGAGTTTAAGAACTGAAGCGGATTTCACTTTAGATGAAAAGACAAAAGCAGTACTTTTAACTGATGAAGGCGTTCAAAAGGCAGAAAAATTCTATCATTTAGAAAATTATGCTGATGCTGAAAATATGCATATTCAACATCATACAGTTCAAGCTTTAAAAGCTAACTATATCATGAAAGAAGGAGTAGATTACTTAGTTCGTGAAGAAGAAGTTATGATAGTTGACGAATTTACAGGAAGAGTTATGGAAGGTAGAAGATATAGCGATGGACTTCATCAAGCTATTGAAGCTAAAGAAGGCGTTAAGGTTCAAAAAGAATCCAAAACGTTAGCTACTATTACTTACCAAAATTACTTCAGAATGTACACCAAACTTTCTGGTATGACAGGAACGGCTCAAACAGAAGAAATCGAATTCAGAGAAATTTACGGTCTTGATGTTGTATTAATTCCAACAAATAGACCAGTACAAAGAATAGATCAACCAGATTTAGTATATAAGACAGAGATGGGCAAATTCCTTGCAGTAGTAAACGAAATTGAAGAAACATATAAAAAAGGTCAACCAATGCTTGTTGGTACTGTAAGTATTGAAAAATCAGAATTATTATCTTCTTTACTTAGAAAGAAAGGTGTTCCACATCAGGTACTTAATGCTAAATATCATGAAAAAGAAGCAGAAATCATTTCACATGCTGGAGAACGTGGAATGGTAACAATTGCTACAAACATGGCTGGTAGAGGTACTGACATTAAACTTGGAGATGGTATTTTAGATTTAGGTGGCCTAAAAATTATAGGTACTGAAAGACATGAATCTAGAAGAATAGATAACCAGTTAAGAGGTCGTGCTGGTCGTCAAGGTGATGCTGGTGAATCAAGATTCTATGTATCTTTAGAAGATGATTTAATGAGAATTTTCGGTTCTGACAGAATTAAATCTATGGTTGAAACATTAGGACTTGAAGATGATGAAGCAATAGAAAGCAAGATGGTTTCTAAAGCTATAGAAAGTGCACAAAAGAAGGTTGAAGGAAATAACTTTGACGTAAGAAAATCACTTATCAAATATGATGATGTAATGAATCTTCAAAGAGAGATTATCTATGAAGAAAGATCAAGAGTTCTTGAAGGTGAAAATATTAAAGAACACATTTTGGAAATGGTTAATGAAGTTGTTGATGCTCAAGTTGAAGCACATCTTGGAACTGCATCTGACGATAGAGATGCTGATATAGCGAAGCTTTTAGCTGTTATTCATGATTTATATCTTCCACAAGGAGTTATCGAGGTTGAGGATATAAATGAACTTAACGATGAAGAACTTAAAGATAAGCTTAAAGTTGCTCTTGCAAGATACTATGATATAAAAGAAGCAGAATTTGGTGAACAAATGAGAGAAATAGAAAGAGTTATTCTGCTAAAAGTCGTAGATACAAAATGGATGGATCATATTGATAGCATGGATCACTTAAAACAATATATAGGTCTTCGTGCTTATAAGCAACAAGATCCTACTCAAGCATATCAATTTGAAGGTAGTGCAATGTTTGATGAGATGATTTACGCAATCAAAGAAGAGACTACTAAATACTTGTTCCACATTCAAGTTCAAAGAGCTCCTGAAGAAAGAGAAAAGGTTGCTGTTGAAACTTCAACAAATCAATCATCTGAGCCTCAAGGTCCAATCAAAAGAGAAGAAGATAAGATTGGAAGAAATGATCCTTGCCCATGTGGATCAGGAAAGAAATACAAAAATTGTTGTGGAAGAATGGCATAAAGTGAAAATACTATTTTAAATATCATGTATACTTCATTTAAGTAGAAAAGTTATAATTAATAGAATAAAAGGTATGTCTTAAGTGCCAATCAAGGCATCTAGAGACATACCTTTTTAATCATATATGTTTGCAAAACTATCGTAGTTTTCTAGAATATACCAAGAATTTTTTGGAAAAGCTTTTTTTCGAAAGGTATTAAAATATAGTAAGCAATTATTAGAAGTATAAAAGTATAAATATATGTAGTTAAAGGTGTAGCTAGATTAAGTTTAAGCCCAATAAGGTTTAAACACTCAGGCAATAAAAGTTTTATAATAGCTTCATTACCGCATAAAAATAGTGTATTTTTTCCTATATTATTGCACAATCTAAATTTTGTAAATATGTTACATAAGAGGATGTTCACATAAATAATAATTAGTGCTCGGATTACTAGACGAAATATGCTTATTTTCCCAAGTGATATGAGAAATGGGTCAAAAATCGAGTATTTTTGAAAGTAAATTAATGCAGTGTAAAATATAGCTAGCGTACTAACAGTAAAAAATAAAAATTTTTGATAATGCTTCAGTTGGTTTAATTTAAAGTTATTAATAATAGGGAAGGCAATTGCACCAATTGCATAATAAATAATATATCTTGCTGAACTATCAATATTGAAAAACCATGATGGGGTTTTGGGCAAAAGTTTTTCGTAAACAACAAACAATAAAAGACAAATAAATAATACGACATATTTATTTTTTATTGTTTTTAGTAATAAATGATAGGTAATGCTAACAACAAATAAGCATGGGATAAACCATAAGCTTCCAGCAGGTAGATTATTCCGTATTCCAAATAAAACCTTAATAATATTTTCTTGGACAGCTTTAGCTGTTAAGTTTGACCTAACAGTGATGACTAGTACACTGATAAAACTAAATACGAAATAAGGTATGATTAATGTATTTAGTTTTTTCTTTAAAAAGCTTAGAAAAGTAATTTCTTTTTTTGATATAGCAAAGAATCCTGATATAAAGAAAAAAAGTGGAACATGATATGTAAAAACAAATTTGAAAGAAAATCCTGCTGCTTTCTCAAAGTGCCCTAGATAGATAGCAAATATTCCAAGGAATTTCAGTGCATCGACCCAATTATAACGTACTTCTGTTTGAGTTCTTATAGTCGCTTTGTTCATAAACTTCACCACTTCCTAGCAAAAGTAAAATTTAATTGTTGGTAGAAATAAGGAGAGTATATTATTTTATCCTTACTTAGAGATAGTTATTTGGATGATTGATCTATAAAGTAAAAATATAACATTTATACATATTAATTCTATCATAGAGTAATTAAGTTTTCACGATTTTATGCCTCACTTGTATTAAAATTCAATATTATAATATATAATCAATAGATACATTAATATACCCTTGGGTGAGTCTGTATTTCCTATGGAATGGTCGATAATAAGTGGACTTAAATTTATATAATAGAAAATTAATAGGTTTTCAATTACTATTTTTTAATGCTATAATCATGTGTATGTGTATGTGTATGTGTATGTGTATGTGTATGTGTATGTGTATACAGAAAACGGAATATTTATATAATATATAAGAATGCACATTACTGATGGGTGAACATTGATTTCAATACCCTTTTAAAACGATAAGTAAATTTAAAGGAGTGAAGAATAGTGATAGAGTTAGATAAAGCTAATAGTGATATAAAGGAACTATCAAAAACTATAGAGGAAATGGGGGCTTTACTTTGACATTCCCAAATTAACATTAACACTTGAAGAACTTGAAGGAAGTATGCAGGAGAGTGGTTTTTGGGATAATTTAGAAAGAGCGCAAAGTGTTACAGCTAGGGCTAAAGGAATAAAAGATAGAATAGATTTGTATAATAATTTTCAAAGTTCCGTAGAGGATATAAAAGTTCTTATTGAGATGGCTATCGAAGAAAATGATAGCTCCTTAGTTACAGAAGTGTACAATGAGATTTCAACACTCAGTGATTCTGTAGAAAATCTCAGATTAGAATTGATGTTATCTGGTGAATATGATACTAATAATGCAATAGTAACTCTTCATTCAGGTGTTGGTGGAACTGATGCTATGGATTGGACTGAAATGCTTCTTAGAATGTACACTAGGTGGTGTGAGAAAAAAGCTTTTAATGTTGAGACATTGGATTTACAAGTTGGTGATGAAGCAGGAATTAAGAGTGCAACTTTGAAGGTAACAGGTTTATATGCCTATGGTTATTTAAAAGCTGAAAAGGGAATACATAGATTAGTTAGAATATCTCCATTCAATGCAAATGGAAAACGTCAAACTTCTTTTGCATCCTTAGAAGTTACCCCAGAACTTAGGCAAGATCAGAATGTTGAGATAAATCCATCTGATTTAAAGGTGGATACATATAGAGCAAGTGGTGCAGGTGGACAGCATGTTAATAAAACAGAATCTGCTATAAGAATTACACATATTCCAACAGGAATCGTAGTTCAATGTCAAAATGAAAGAAGTCAAATACAAAATAGAGAAACTGCGTTAAATATGCTAAAGTCAAAATTGGTTGAACTTAAAGAAAGAGCTCATAAGGAAAAGATAGAAGATTTAACTGGTGATTTAAAGGATATGGGTTGGGGAAGCCAAATAAGATCTTATGTTTTTCATCCATATACAATGGTTAAGGATCATAGAACTAATATTCAAGTAAATGATGTCTATAAGGTTATGGATGGGGAACTTGATGTATTTATAAAAGGATATTTACATAGTGACGAAAATAAAAGATAAAATCATGACTACTACACTAAACAATCTAGACTGTTGTTTAGTGTAGTAGTTTACTGCTCTGTATTTTATAAGGACTAGATTGTGGAGGTAAAATAAATGATAGTTGAAGCTCTAAGTTCAGAGTTGAATTTAAAAAAAGAGATTGTAGAAAATGTTATAGAGATGCTTAATGAAGGTGCTACTGTACCGTTTATAGCTAGATATAGAAAGGAAAGAACAGGCGGCTTATCCGATGAAGTTCTAAGAAATTTCTATGAGAGATTAATATATTTAACAAATTTGCAGGAAAGAAAAGCAGCTGTAATAAAGTCTATAGAAGAGCAAGGAAAGCTTACTTTGGAACTAAAAGAAGCTATAGATAATGCAAAAACACAAGCAGAAGTTGAGGATTTATATAGACCATATAAACAAAAAAAGAGAACAAGGGCAACAATAGCTGTAGAGAAAGGTTTAGAATCTTTGGCAGATATTCTTTATAGTGGTGATTTTAAAGCTGATGTAAGATTAAAGGCAGCAGAGTTTATAAATGAAGAAAAAGGTGTTAATAGTGAAGAAGAAGCCATTCAAGGGGCTTTAGATATCATTGCCGAAAAAATTTCTGATAACGCTGAGCATAGAAAGTGGATTCGTGATTTTGTTTATAAAAATGGTATAGTAGAAACTACTGGAGATAGTGACGAGCCAACAACCTATGAGATGTACTATGATTATAAAGAAGAAGTTAAGAAGATGCCACCTCATAGAATTTTGGCGATAAATAGAGGTGAAAAGGATAAGGTTATTTCTATAAAGGTTGTATCTGATGAAGAGAAAATAATAACTTATTTAAATAATAGAGAGCTTAAGAATAATACTGTTACAGATGGCTATGTAATGGAAGCTATAAGAGATAGTTTAAAAAGACTTATATATCCGTCTATTGAAAGAGAAATAAGAAGTACTTTAACTGAAAAAGGTGAAGAGGGAGCTATAAAAATATTTAAGGAAAATCTTAAAGCTCTTTTGATGCAAGCACCTATAAAAGGAAAGACTGTTTTAGGTTTTGACCCAGGTTTTAGAACAGGATGTAAAATAGCTGTTTTAGATGAAACAGGAAAGATTTTGGATACTCATACGGCTTATGTTACTAGTAAAGGTAAAGAAGGGCTGCAAGAAGAAAAGGCTAAACTAAAAGAATTAATTCTTAAGCATGATGTGGATGTTATTTCACTTGGAAATGGAACTGCTAGTAGGGAATCAGAAGAAATTATTGCTGAGTTGCTAAAAGAAGTAAAAAATGAAATAGGAAAAGAGATTTACTATGTTATTGTTAACGAAGCAGGAGCTTCTGTTTATTCAGCATCTGAATTAGCATCAAAGGAATATCCAGATATAAATGTATCTATAAGAGGAGCTATATCTATAGGAAGAAGAATGCAAGATCCAATGGCTGAACTAGTAAAGATAGATCCAAAATCAATAGGGGTAGGACAGTATCAGCATGATGTAACCCCGAAAAAGTTAGATGAATCTTTAAAAGGTGTTGTTGAGGATTCTGTTAACAATGTGGGTGTAGATCTAAACACTGCGACTCCATCACTTTTAAGTTATGTTTCTGGAATTAATTCAACTATAGCACAAAATATTGTAGACTATAGAAATGAAAATGGTAAGTTTTCAAGTAGAAAGGAAATTTTAAAGGTTAAAAGGCTAGGACCTAAGGCTTATGAGCAATGTGCAGGTTTTTTAAGAGTTCCAGAGAGTAAAGAACTTTTAGATAATACTTCTGTACATCCAGAATCATATGATGCTACGAAAAAGCTTTTAGAACTTTTGGGATATACTATAGATCAGGTGAATGAGAGAAGGATTCAAGATATAGATTCAAAAGTCAAAGAAAAGACAATAGAAAAGTTAAGTGAAGGTCTTGGCATTGGAGTTCCTACTTTATTGGATATAATAAAAGAACTTAAAAAGCCAGGAAGAGATCCAAGAGAAGATATGCCAAAGCCAATATTAAAGTCTGGAGTAATTGAACTTTCAGATTTAAAACCAGGTATGGTTTTAAAGGGTACTGTAAGAAATGTTGCAGATTTTGGTGCCTTTGTAGATATAGGAGTTCATCAAGATGGGTTAGTACATAAGAGTGAAATGAGAAATTCTTTTGTTAAGCATCCTTTAGATGTGGTTAAGGTAGGAGATATTATCGATGTTAAAATTCTAGAGGTTGATGAAAAGAGAAGAAGAATTGCTCTTTCAATGAAGTTTGGAGAATAAGAAGCAATAAATTATGAAATAAAATAGAAATATTTATGACGCTTAATAGAATTGTAGTTCTTAATTCTATGATAAATATTTAAATTTTCATTCTAAATTTACGATAAAAAAGGAATATTGCAATTTTAAACAAAGTATACTATAATGATATAAAAAGTAATATCTTCAGGGCGGGGTGTAATTCCCCACCGGCGGTAAAGCCCGCAAGCCGTAAATGGCACGATTCGGTGAGATTCCGAAGCCGACAGTAAAGTCTGGATGGAAGAAGGTTGAAATGTCTTAGAATTTATGAGCCCTGATTTTTTAAAATCAGGGCTTTTTTGATTCTCTGCAGTTCTCCATGAAGGTATAATCTCGAGGAGGAGTTAAAATGGAAAAATATTTTAAAAACAGAGTTATGATGACCAAGATTTCTTTATTAGCAGCCTTTGGAGCAGTGCTTATGTATTTCGAGTTACCAATACTACCAGCTTTTGCGTGGCTTAAGATTGATTTTAGTGGAGTACCTGCCTTAATAGGAGCTTTTGCTTTTGGACCTGTTGTTGGTGTGATTATTGAAGCATTAAAAATCCTTGTTATATTCTTTATAAAAGGAAGTGGAACAGGTGGAATTGGAGAACTTGCAAATTTAATTATGGGAGCAGCTATAGTTATACCAGCAGGTATAATGTATAGAAAGAATAGAGATAGAAAAACTGCAATTATCTCATTAGTTGTTGGAACTATATCAATGACTATAGCGGGAGTATTAGCAAATTATTTTATTCTAGTACCTTTATATAGTGCTTTTATGCCAGCATTAAAGGAAAGTGATTATGTAACAACGTATCTTATTACTGGAATAGTACCTTTTAATCTGATAAAAGGTGGACTAGTTTCTCTTGTAACTGTTTTGGTATATAAGAGAGTTTCAGGGCTTATTAATAGGGAAGCTACTATGGTTAGCAAAAAGAAGATATCATAAAAAAGTTCAAGTGAATAAAAGAACTCTATCATAGGGAATTTTATGATAGAGAAGATAAGTTTTTATTAAATCATGGATAATTAATAAAAGCTTTCACACAATATATAATGAAACCCTCAAAGACAAATGCAACTTTTAATCTAAAAACACAGGCAAAAGCCTGTGTTTTTAGATTTTTCTATTCCACATGATAATGGCATCTTCGTCATTATCACTATAATATTTAGGCCTTCTTCCTTCTTCTTTGAAACCGAATTTTTTATATAAATTTTGGGCTCTATAATTTGAAGCTCTTACCTCTAAGGTAAGCTCAAAAATATTTTTAGTTTTCATTAAAGCTATAAGAGCTTTAAGAAGTAAGGAGCCAATTCCAAGTCCTCTAAATTGAGGGTCTACTGCTATATTTGTAATATGTCCTTCACCTAAGATTCTCCAAACCCCAACATAACCTACAGCAACGTCATCTATCACTGCAATTAGATAGTCGGCAACAGAATTTTGAAGTTCTGCCGCAAGAGAAGCTTTATCCCAAGGAACTGCAAAGCTAAGGGTTTCTATATAGTATACTCTATCTAAATGTTTGCTTTCAAAAGGTACTATATTAATCTTCATATACAGACTTACCGTTCCTAGCTTCATATTCATTTTCCGCTTGAGAATTTCTTATATAAAGTGGTGCTACAGTTATTAAATCATCACTTATCCCCGCTTGTAGTGAAATTTGACCAAGTTCCCCAAGAGAAGAAGCCCTGGTAGCATTTAAATTGCGAGGAGCAAAGTTACAATTAGTTACTGATAAAAGTTTCTCTTTGAATTTATATACATCATCGCCTATAAAAGTAACCTTATCATTTTTTTCTTTTAGAAGAACTACAAGTTCATCCACCGATAAATTTAAATAATCGGTTAATCTAATAAGTTTTACTCCATCAAAATGATATAAAGCTGTATAAACATTGTTTCTAAGAGCATCAAAGATTGGACAAAGAATTCCTTCAGTATAAGCCAGATTATAAGCTAAAGCATCCAAAGAAGATATGCTTATCATAGGCTTTTTAGTTCCTTGTGCAAGGCCTTTAACAGATGCCATACCAATTCTAAGTCCTGTGAATGAACCAGGGCCTTTTGAGACGACGAAGCCATCTATATCTTTGACGGTCATAGATGTATTCTTTAGAATTGTATCAATCATTTCCATCATGATAACTGAATGCTGTTTTTTATAATTGTATGTTATTTCTCCTAGTAATCTATTATCATCAATTATTGCAACTGAGGCACATTCGCTAGAAGAGTCCACAGCTAAAACTTTCATATATTAATCTCCTTTAAATAATCATATTTGCTGCCTTCGTAAGTAATAGATATTTTTCTATAATCATCACCCATGTCAGTAAGTTTTTCTATAGTAATATCTATATGTTCTTTTGGAATTAATTCGTTTATGTAATTTGACCATTCAATTACTGAAACTCCATCTGAAAATATATATTCATCAAAACCTATGGCATAGATTTCATCAGGATCGTTAACTCTATAAACATCAAAATGATAAAATTTTAATCTTCCTTCATATTCGTTAACTATATTAAAAGTAGGACTAGTTATATGTTCGTCAATGGATAAGCCTTTGGCGATACCCTTAGTTAAATGGGTTTTACCTGTACCAAGATCTCCATTGATGCAAATAATATCGCCAGACCTTGCGAGGTTACCTATTTTTTCACCAAGGCTCAGTGTGTCGGCTACATTATTAGTTATGATATCCATATATATCACCTCAAAAATATTTAGATAAAAAGCATTTTTTTATATACAATCATTTTAAAGCATAAATTATAAAAAGAAAAGTATACTTTAATTTATGTAAAGGGTATACAAAACAGTTACTAGATTCTATAATGTAATTGATAAGAATAGAGGTGAATGTTTTGAAAAGAATCCTAGCTCTTGCAATAGCATTGGTTATTTGTACTTGTTTATATGGATGTAAGCGGAATACAGTTGAAGTTGAGACGGGGATAACTTATGAGGATAAACAGCCTGTTTTAGATATTATGACAACTAATAATATTTCAAAAAATCTTGTGCGATATATTACAAAGGATAGGCATGATATTGAAAGTATTTTTTATGATGATGTTCCTCATACAGATTTTAAGTATACAGAAGACACAATAAGTAATATAAGCAGTAAGGATTTATTTTTTTACCTTGGTAGTGCTTATGAACCATGGAGTGATTCATTAATTCCTAAAATCGAGCTTAAAAATCTTGGGTGCATAAATATTTCAAGAGGAATAAAACTTCAAAGTTATAACGATACACTAACTGTTCAAGGTACTACTTATAGTGATAACCCTTATTTTTATTATAGCTTGTCAAACTTGAGAACAATACTTTTTAACATAAAGATTTCTATAGAAGAAAAGGATCCTAAGAATAGAAGTTTTTATGAAGATAATTTTAATGACTCTATGAAAGCAATTGATGCATTAGCTGATGATATTAATAAAAATAGTTCTAAGCTTAAAAATATTACAGTTGTATTATCAACGGACCAAATGGAGTATTATTTTAAAGAATTGGGATTAAATATACTAAAGGTACCTTATGAAAATATATCTGAAAGTGATGTTAACAAAATAAATGAAAGTTTAAATAAAAATAAAAAAGACGGTAAGGTAATTATATGGATTTATTCTGAAGAAAATGAACATAAAATTTATGATGAGATAATACGTAATAATAATATTGGAATGTTAAAACTTCAGATTGGTGAAGATAATATTATTGAAAGTATGAAAGAAAGTTTTAGTAAAATAACTGGTTTTAGTGATAAAGCATCATAATTAGTACAAAAGATGAGAAATTTTATGTGAGATAATTAAGATGATTATTAGTAAAATTATACTCATTAACTATTTTTAAATATTTATATAGGTATTAAATAAAGGAAAATTTTTAAGTTTAAGTGGTGTATATAAAAATACACCATTTTTATTGTTGAAATTGCATGGAAAAAGATTATTTGATATAATGAATAAAACTGAAGTAGGCTAATAAAACTTGGAGTTCATACAGCTTAGTTGTTGTAATGCAGTTGAATTGCAGTTGTAATACATAGTTGGGAAAAAGAGTATGATCTTAGAATAGGAGAAGACAGATGGATTTATCTATAGTAATTGTAAGTTATAACACTATAGATTTACTTAGAGATTGTTTAAAATCTATTTATGATAATACAGATGGTATAGATTTTGAAGTATGGGTTGTTGATAATAATTCTAGTGATGGAAGCCCTAGTATGGTTAAAGAGGAGTTCCCTATGGTTAGATTAATTATCAATGAATCCAATGGTGGTTTTTCACAAGCCAATAATTTAGCTATTAGGCAGTGTGTGAATAGTAGGTATGTACTTATCTTAAACCCAGACACTGTAGTTCCAAAAGATACTTTAAAACAATGTGTAAATCATATGGACAAAAATAAAAAAATCGGAGCTCTTGGTTGCAAAGTAGTAAAAGCTGATGGTAATCTAGATAAAGCGTGTAAAAGAGGATTTCCAACGCCTTGGAACTCATTGACTTATTTGTTTAAGTTAGATAAGATTTTTAAGGGGTCAAAAGCTTTTGGTGGTTATAATGCAACCTTTATTGACGAGAATACTGAAAGTGAAATTGATTCATTAGTAGGAGCCTTTATGATGGTAAGTAAGGAAGCCATTGATAAAGTAGGGCTCTTAGATGAAAGTTTTTTTATGTATGGAGAAGATATAGACTGGTGTTATAGAATTAAAGAGGCAGGATTTATAAATTATTATTATCCTAAAGTTTATATAACTCATTACAAAGGAGAAAGCAGTAAAAAACAAAGCACAAAAATGATTGGTGTTTTTCATCAATCAATGATAATTTTCTATAATAAACATTACAGAGAAAAATACAATATGTTAGTTACTTTGCTTACTTATCTAGGCGTTTACTGTAAGTGGGGACTATCATTATTTATTAATAATTTTAGAAAAGAAAAAAGAGTGAAATAGGTGGTGTAAAAATGAAAGGTATAATACTTGCTGGTGGTTCTGGAACTAGATTGTATCCTGTAACGAAGGCTATGTCAAAACAAATGGTTCCAATTTATGACAAGCCAATGATTTACTATCCAATGTCTGTTTTGATGTTAGCAGGAATAAAAGAAATTTTAATTATCTCAACTCCAAGAGATTTGCCACAGTTCGAATCTTTATTTGGTGATGGTAGCGATCTTGGATTAACATTAAGCTATGCAGTACAAGAAGCGCCAAATGGACTTGCTGAAGCATTTATAATAGGTGAAGAGTTTATTGGAGATGATAATGTCGCATTAATTTTAGGCGATAATATTTTCTGGGGACAGAGTTTTTCAAAACACCTTGAAAAAGCAGCAGCAATAGAAAAAGGTGCTATGATTTTTGGATATTATGTTCAAGATCCAAAAGCTTATGGTGTTGTTGAATTTGACAAGGATGGAAAAGTTCTTTCATTAGAAGAGAAACCAGAAGTACCAAAATCTCAATATGCAGTTCCAGGATTATACTTCTACGATAATTCCGTAGTAAAAAAATCTAAAGCATTAAAACCATCTGCTAGAGGCGAACTTGAAATAACTGATTTAAATAAAGTATATATGGAAGAAGGAAATCTTAATGTTACTTTATTTGGAAGAGGCATGGCATGGCTTGATACCGGAACTCATACAACAATGCTTAAGGCATCAAACTTTGTAGAAGCAGTTCAAAGTACTCAAGGAACTTATATAGCTTCCTTAGAAGAAATAGCTTATCGTAAAGGTTGGATAACTAGAGAAAAGCTTAATGAACTTGCAGCACCACTTTTAAAAACTAATTACGGCCAGTATTTAATAGCTGTTGCCGATGAATTAGATAAAAGAAAAAAACTTTAATAGACTTTTAGGAGGATTCTTATGAAAACATACTTAGTTACAGGTGGAGCAGGATTTATCGGTTCTAACTTTGTTCTTTACATGCTAAAAAAATATAACGATGTAAAGATAATAAATGTAGATGTTTTAACATATGCAGGAAATCTAGAAAATTTAAAATCAGTGGAAAACAATCCTAACTATAAATTTGTTCAAGCAAATATTTGCGATAAAGATGCTATAACAAAAATATTTGAAGAAAATGAAGTAGATTATGTTGTAAACTTTGCAGCAGAATCACACGTTGACAGAAGTATAAAAAACCCTGAAATATTTGCTGAAACAAATGTTTTAGGAACAGTTAATATGCTTAATTGTGCAAAAAATTCTTGGGAAACAGAAACAGGTTGGAAAGAAGGCGTTAAATTCCTTCATGTTTCAACAGATGAAGTTTATGGATCATTAGGTGAAACAGGTTTCTTTATGGAAACAACTCCACTTGATCCTCACAGTCCATATTCATCAAGTAAGGCTGGTTCAGATTTAATGGTTAAAGCATATGGTGATACATATAAAATGCCAATAAATATCACTAGATGTTCAAATAACTATGGACCATACCAATTCCCAGAAAAACTTATACCATTAGTTATAAACAACTGTTTAAATAAAAAACCAATTCCTGTATATGGTGACGGTATGAATATAAGAGATTGGTTATACGTTGAAGATCATTGCAAAGCTATCGACATGGTAATAAGAGATGGTAGACTTGGCGAAGTTTATAACGTTGGTGGACATAACGAAAGAAATAACATGCATATTGTTAAAACTATAATAGAATATGTTCATGATAATGTAGATTCAACAGTTGATGAATCATTAATAACATATGTAGAAGACAGAAAAGGCCATGACAGAAGATACGGAATTGATCCAACAAAGATTAAGGAAGAATTAGGCTGGTATCCTGAAACTCCATATGAAGAAGGTATTAAGCTTACTATCAAATGGTTCCTTGATAACAAAGAATGGATAGAAAATGTAACTTCAGGAGCATACCAAAATTACTACGAAAAGATGTATGAAGGAAAGTAGGCTTTAAAATGGGAAAATTTAAATTTATCGATACTCCTATAAAGGATCTATATATAATTGAACCAACAGTTTTTGGAGACCACAGAGGATACTTCATGGAAACTTACAATTATGATGAGTTCAAAGAAGCTGGACTTGATATGGTATTTGTTCAAGATAACCAATCTAAGTCTAAAAAAGGTGTTCTTAGAGGCTTACACTTCCAAACAAAATTTCCACAAGGAAAGCTTGTTAGAGTTATAAAAGGTGAAGTTTATGATGTTGCTGTGGATTTAAGAGAAGGTTCAGAAACTTATGGAAAGTGCTATGGTGTATTTTTGTCTGAAGAAAATAAAAGACAATTTTATGTACCAGAAGGCTTTGCACATGGATTCTTAGTAACTTCTGAAGAAGCTGAGTTTGTATATAAATGCACAAACTTATACCATCCTGAATTCGAAGGTGGAATTCTATGGAATGATCCAGAGATAGGCGTAGAATGGCCACTTGATGGTATAGAAGAAGTATTATTATCTGACAAAGATAAAAATGCAAAAACTTTAAAAGAAAGTAATGTTAAGTTTTAATATAACAGATAAAAAGAGAGAGACTGCTAAAAGCAGCCTCTCTCTTTTTAGAAGGAAACGTTATTTAATTTTGCTTTCGTAATCAGCTACCATTCTTTTAACCATTTCGCCACCAACAGAACCATTTTGTTTAGAAGTAAGGTTACCATTGTAGTCGCTTAGTGGCACACCTAGTTCAGATGCTACTTCTTTCTTAAACTTAGATAATCCTTCTTTAGCTTCTGGAATTAATTTTCTGTTGCTGCTAGTCATAATAACATCCCTCCGATTTAATTTTTTTACAAGGTTTAACCTTGTACTAATAGCTTTACCTATAGCGATAGAAATATTCTAAGAAATTTTAACCAATTATTTTTTATAATAGCTAGATAAAAAATTAAGAGAGAATGTTTATTTTCTTGCCCTTCATATAGTTTACAAAGTCTTTTCTA